>DATEAH010000006.1 GCA_035288465.1 Patescibacteria group bacterium
TTTTTTGAAATTTAAATGAGACACTCATCAATCCCTTTTTATGGTGTCTCATTTGTCTCATCCGCCTTGGCGAGCCTTCGGCGAGACAGGTTTTTGCTTCAAAACCTCAAAAATGATGTAATATAATCAATCCCTATTTAATAATTAGGTAAAAGACTAAAGAATAAAGTAACCCTCCTATGTTTCCACCTACACTAAAGTTTCGGTGGATCGTCCATAGCCTTTAGCGAAGGACGAAAAGCTACGGAAAAGCAAGAAGGTTCTAGACTAGGGTGGGGAGCCAACAAAAAAGATACTCATAAAAAAGTATCTTTTTTGTTGAATTCTGATAGGTCTGGATTCGAACTGGAAAGGGGTTGGGAAAACAATTGTTTTCCCGTTTGGGGTGACCTGACGAGTAAAGCGAGGAAGACAAGAGGGCGGAAGCCCCATGGAGAGCAAAGCGATGTGAGAATCCGCCACCTATCTCATTTCTCATCTTTTGATGAGGTTTTTATTTTGTGAAAAATAGGATATAATAAAAATATTCAAGGAGGGCTGGTAGTTCCTTGACATTTTTTAAATCTGATCCGACAAGGAGGCCGAACCGGATGCCAGCTCGAAAGCCAGCTTCAGCCAAAAAGCAAGTCCCGGCCAAAGCAACCAAGGGCAATACTCAAAGATACTTCATTAATACAGATGCATTGGATGTATTGTCTCTGCTGGATATAGATATTTTTAAGCCCATAGTACTGAAACCTGCAGCATATGATGAAACGCTCGCTCCATCTGAAAAACTGCATAATCTGGCTTATAGCTTGTTGAATTTGCTCGCCCAAAAACGAGACGAGATGCTCATGACATATGGTGCGAAATATGAATTATCAATGTCAATTCGCGAAGAAGATGGTCAACCTAAAGTAACCTTCTGCCAAATCTCACTCGATCAAGATGGGATTTCAGCTTGGGTTTGTGGACATTCCGAACTTGCTTTTGGTAAAATGGCGAGCGAAGGAATTATTCTGGAATATATTGATGTTGAGAAACAAAAGAACCAAAAACGCAAATTTGCCGCCGCCATCAAAGCGTTCATTACTACTCCCGAACATTTCGACCATAATTATGAACAATGTGAAACTATTGACAGGCCAATGGTAATTAAAAAGGATCTGAAAAGCCGCACTGCGGTGATTGAAGCCTTATGGCACTTTAAAATCTTTTTCGATGAGCTTGACCGACTGATTACCAACACGATCATAAAAGAACAACAGCTCACTAATCAAATTACACAAAGAACTATGGATGAGTAAAACTAAACTTAGAGGAGGCGAGGATAATGCCACTGGGTGCGAAGGAAATATGCAACGAATGGACGATATCGCGGCTGGGCGAATTTCGCTTCCCGAAAAACCACTTATTGATCCCGAATGGCGTGATATTGATTCTCAAACAATTACCAATCATCTCAGGCGAGCCGAAAGACTTGCCAGAATTCGCGTTCAAACAACCACGAGAATGCCGAATGCGATTGGAGAAGATAACCAATAGCAGAACAAGAAACGATCATTACTAAAGGTAAAATTGTTGAAGCGGAGTGGAGATATCACCCTGGTGTGGGTAATTGCATTTGCGGAAGATTATTGTGGCGAATGGTAACTTATATTGTGTACCACCAGATAAATGGTAAAAAAACAGGAAAAATGGCGAGATTTTGCTCACTGCAATGCGCGAATCATCACTCTCTACAATATATATCCGATTGTCCTGAAGATACCCATTTTCTGATAGGTGACCAACTAATTGAAATCACCGATAATAATCGTCATCTATTTCAAATTCAAAAGCCGTGAACAGGCACAACTCCACTCACCTTCCCCACGGCTCTTTTTTATCGCCTCGACGGCGATAACCCCGCATTCCTTGCGTTTTGACAGGAAAATCTGCAGGGTATTTTATTTCAAACGATTTTAAAATCCTGAGGCGTCGGTGTCGTTTTGATTGAGAGCAGAATTAATGCTGTTTAAATCAATACTATTTAGATCATTTTGAGCTTTGTCTAAATCAGTGTTATTTTTAATCGTTGCCTGTGCAGATGTAGAACTGGTTGAATTCGTTGTTGCAGGAATTGCAAGATAGCTGGTTTGTGATATTTGCTTTGAGGTTTTCGTAATATAGTAATAAAGAGAGCCGGCAACAGCCAGGACTATGATTAAAAAAACCGCCCAAGTCCATTTAGGAAATTTTGTTTGAGATTGTGATGTATCTTGACTCATATTTTCTCCTTTTATTCATTATCTTGATTATTTGAAGAATTCTCGGTACCAGTCGAGGAACGCACCGCTACAATTAAATCATTGATTGCCGCCCGATATTCCTGAAGATCTTTTTTGACGACCAACATATCAGTGCGAAATTGAGTTAAGAGATCTTTAGGGCTATTACTTTCACAATTAAGATCATCAATGCCAACTTCGGCTTGCGCTAAATCTTCTTTGGCGGCTAATTTCTTTTCCGCAATTGCGGCTAACAAATCATCATAATTGGCTACAGTTTTTCCGGCTGGTATAACCGTATCGGTATAATATCCCTTGACGTGATCGGCGATTTTGTCAAAGTTTTCAATCATGTTTTCGGTCGTTTTAACTAATTGATCGGATCTTTTTTGAAGAGATTTTTCTTTATTTTGGCAAGCTTTCAAATTGGCTCCGGTAAGACTATTGGTGTTGCGTTGTTGGCTGACTTGAGAAGAAGAGTTAGAAGCATTGGCATTGGGCGCCGCATTAATAAGTGAGACGGAGAAAAATAAAATCAAAACAACAATTAATATTCTAATTGAAGTTTTCAAATTCCCCCTTTTGAAATTTTAATATATCAACTCAATTATATTTTATAATTTTTGAAAAATTTGTCAAGAATAATTTTATTTTAAATAATCTTTGAGTTTTTTAGCATCATCGTGGATTTTGAGTTTTTGCAATGCTTTAGCTTCAATTTGTCGAATTCGCTCGCGAGTGACGCCAAATTCTTTACCGACTTCCTCTAAGGTATGAGTCCGGCCATCTTCTAACCCAAAGCGCATTTTGAGAATTTTTTGTTCGCGAGGTGATAAAAATTCTAACACTTCAGTGATGTGTTCTTTGAGCAATTGGTTGGTGGTGACTTCTGCTGGTGATAATGATTCTTTGTCTTCGATAAAATCGCCCAAACGGCTGTCTTCTTCTTCACCAACTGGCGCTTCCAAGGACACTGTTTCTTGGGAAATTTTAATAATATGCTCGACTTTTTCTGGAGAAATGCCCATTTCTGCGGCAATTTCTTCAGGCAAGGGTTCGCGGCCTAAATCTTGAACCAGCTGGCGTTGAGTACGGATTAATTTGTTAATAGTTTCGATCATGTGCACCGGAATTCGAATGGTGCGCGCTTGGTCAGCAATCGCGCGGGTGACCGCTTGTCGAATCCACCAAGTCGCATAAGTTGAAAATTTATAACCTTTTTTATAATCAAATTTAATAACCGCCTTCATCAAGCCTAAATTACCTTCCTGAATTAAATCTAATAGTGACAAACCGCGGCCAGTATATTTTTTCGCCACCGAAACTACCAATCTTAAATTGGCTTTGGCTAATTGACTTTTAGCCACTTCATCGCCCAATTCGATTCTTTTGGCAAAATCGACTTCTTGCTGCCTGTTTAATAAGGGAATTCGGCCAATTTCTTTTAAATACATCCGGACTGAATCTTCGGATGTTTCGGCAAGCTGGTTTTCGGTTTCAAGCTCGCTTAATTCCCGTTTTTCTTTAGTTTCAATGCCGGTCACCCGGTCTGAATCAGTAATATCAATGCCTTTTTCATTTAAGGCTTTGGCAATTTCGTCGACTAAGGCCAAGTTATCTTCAATTTCCGGAACCGCCTGCATAATTTCCTGATAAGTGACGAAGCCATGATCTTCGCCTTTTTTCATCAAGTCCCAGACCTGATCTGGAAATTTATATTCAGATTTTTTAAAGTCTTTATCTGGTTTATTTTGCTTGGTCATGATTGCCTCCTATTTGTTTCTGTAACTGTAAAATTAATTCTTTAATTTGGCTGCGATTGCCAGTTTTTTCCGCTTCAGCGATTTTTTTCTGAAAATCATTTTTGATTTTATCTAAACGCTTGGCTTTAAGTCTTTGACAAGCAATCACGATTTCATCTTTTAAGCCCTTCTCGGATAATTGGCCAAATTCATTTTCAGCTTCAAGAAAATAACTATTCGCAGTTTTCAGTTCTGCCTCGGTTAATTCTTTTTTAAGCAGTTTTTCATCAACTTTATTATTTTCAGTATATGACTTTATAATCGCTTTCGCAATTTTTTGATTTTCCGGTGATGAAAAATTAGCCAGATTTAATTTAGATAAGATTGGTTTGGCGATTTCGGGAAATTTTAAGGCGGCACCGATGACAATTTCTTCGATTGGTTCATGAATAGCTTGGGGGGTAGAAATTGCCTGATTTTGATTTTGGGCACGAGGATTTGGGCTTGGCGAAAAATTTCGCGGCATTTTCTGGTAAGCCTCATAAAGAAATTTTTCATCTGTATCCAAAAAACGGCTCAATTTTTTTAAATAATCTCCTACCAAAACTGGCTCAGAAATCTTTTTGATAATCCCCAATAACTCAGTTGCCACGACCTGCTTTTCTTGGCTGGTCATATTTTTGCTTTGATATTTTTGCTTTGCCAAATCTAAATAAAAATCAACCGCATCTTTGGCTTGGGTGATCGCTTTTTTAAATAATTCAGGTTCTTTTTGGAGAATTTCCGCCGGATCTTTAGCTTCGGGGGTAACAATAATCTTGGGCATGATGCCAATTTGGTGAGCGGTCGCAATTGCCCTTTTGGTCGCTTCCTCGCCTGCGGCATCAGCGTCAAAACAATAAGCAAAATCAGTGGTAAATTTTTTGAGAATTTGCAATTGGTCTGCGGTAATAGCCGTGCCGGAAGACGCAACCACATTTTCGATTCCAGCTTGGTGGCAAGCGACCACATCCATTTGTCCCTCAACAATAATGACAAATTTTTGGGCTAAAATTTCTTTTTTGGCTTTGTCCAAACCATATAATATCCGGCTTTTGTTATAAATTGGCGTGTCAGGCGAATTAATGTATTTGGCCGGTTCGAAATCTCGACCCGCAGTTTTTATCTGACCAGTGCTAAAAATTCGGCCAGAAAAGCCTAAAACATTTTTAGCAATGTCTGAGATGGGAAAAGTGAGGCGACTGCGGAATCGATCATAAAAACCGCCGTCTGGCTTGATAATGACTAAGCCTGATTGCAAAATATGGTCTTTGGCAAAATTTCTTTTAACCAATAATCTGGAAACTAAATCCCAGGAATCTGGAGCAAAGCCGATTAAAAATTTATCAATGGTAGCTCTGGTCAAACCGCGCGCTTTTTCTAAATATTCGAGCGGTTTCTGGCCAATTTCTTTGGTGGTTAATAGATAATGATAAAATTTGGCGGCGGTTAAATTCATTTGATAAAGTTCGTCTTTGGTTTTTTTGAGCTGCGGATTTTTGGGGGTTAATTTGACACCGGCTTTTTCGGCCAAAATTTTTAAAGCATCGGCAAATTCGATGCTTTCGTATTCCATCAGAAAACCAAAAATATCGCCGCCTTTTTGACAGCCAAAACAATGCCAAATTTGTTTTTCCGGAGAAACGATAAAAGAAGGCGTTTTTTCGGCGTGGAAAGGACAAACCGCTTTGAAATTACGGCCCGCTTTTTTAAGCGTTAGATATTGGCCAATAAAGTCGACAATATCAATTCGACGCTTAATTTCTTCAATTTCGTCCATATCTTACCTCTATTTGGGATTTTTGATTAAAATATTAAAACTGCCCGTTATCTTTTCGAGAAAAACAGGCAAAAATTTATTTCTATTTCTTAATTTAATTATACCATAACTCTTGCATTTTGAAAAGGAACAATATTTAATGATTTAGTTGCTCCGTCTTTTTTTATGTGATAAGTTTAGATTATAGAGATAAAATAAGGAGGAAAATAACAGAAGATAAAAAAGAAGCGACACCAGTTGTCGCTAATACCCAACCATCTTCGCAAACTCCAACCGCACCTGCGACTCCCACTAACCAAGCCCAGCAATCGGCTCCACAAACTTCTCAAAATTCAAATAATGGTTTAAAATGCGCTTGTTGCGGAATCGCTGGCTGCTGTTTATTTATTATTTTATTAATAATTATTTTTCAAATACTCTCATGGACCGGCGTCTTGCCAGTGGGTTTGTTTTCGATTTTTGGTTCAATCTTCCCGGGAATGTAAATCGATTTTGCTCTAAATAAATTTTGAAAAATTTAAGGCTATTTTTTAGTCTTATTTTTTAATTCAGGTTCTTTTTCGATCACGGTTGGCGGAGGAGTTGCCGCGACCGGCTGAGGAGTTGGAGTGGATTTTTTTCTAAAAAAGATCACATAACCTACAACCATTACCACCACGAAAAAGAAGATTAATCCCAAGACCACCACGATGGCTAAAACTGCGCCCGGTAACATCCCACCACCAAATAAGCCCTGGCTTTGTTTATAGTCGTTAATTATTGCCTCTAAATCATTTGAGGATGCGAGACTGGCAAGATTTGAATTTGCAGATTCCAAAGATCCTTTGTAGGCTCTTACTATATAATAATAGGTAATGCTGGTGGTGGCATTTTTATCGATAAAACCGCCCACCATCGCTGGTGTGCGAGCGATTTCGCTAAACGGGCCGTTTGAATTTTGACTTCTAAATAGCTTATAGCCATCAATATTTTGAGATTTTGAAGGAAACCAGGTTAATAAAATAGAACCGCCATAATCAAATTCAACATCTTTGGCGTTTAATTTTGAAGGTGGTAAAATTGTTGAGCTAGTTTGACTTGCTGGCGCGGCACCGGTGCCGGCTTGTGAATTATATTGAGGATTGGTTGAATTGCTTGAATTTGAATTCGTATTTGGAGCTGGATTTTGGGGATTGGCAGGATCAGAAGCATAAACGGCAAAACCAAAATCAAAATTCAAATCAGGAATATTATTAATCGCCGCGTAACCTCGAGCATAACAGGCAGATTCGCCGTGGTACCAAACGGTGTGACCGTTTAAATCCATATCCGACAAAATAATTGCATACATGCCGGTCGGCATGCTGACGTCTGGAAAATCAAAAATAACCCACGAAGCAGTACTGGTGACTTCTTGGGTTTTATCAGTAATAATTTGTCCGGGCGAGGTGGTGGCGTTTAAAACCTGTGCCCTAACTCTGGAAGTACCGCCAATTTCAGTTTTAAGATAAACCGAAATTGCATCAAGGGTATGTTTGGTGGGCACAAAAATTTGCGCCGGTTCATGACTTAAAAATGAAACATCGGGGTTGCCAGCCACGCCATTCGAACAAACCTGGTCAAGGCTTGCTAAGGCTTGAACTCGAGTCTGGGGTATTAGAATTGAGGTTAAAAAAGTTAAGATTGATAATAATGATTTAATTTTATTCATTTTGATCGTGAGCGACTTGATTGTCTTGGCTTGGGGTGGCTTGGGGTTTTTCAGGATTTTGATTGGCTTTTTCGCGCGCTTTTTTGGCATAATGTTTGCGCAAGAATATTAGAAGAATGACGCCATCTACCAAAACAAAAGCACCAATTCCGACATACCACCAGAGATAATTTTTCATTTGGCTTAGAGTATTGGTGGCCGTGGTCGTAGTTTTTTCACTTATTTTAATGCCCAACAAATTAACCTTTGCTGAACCTTTATTATTAATTTGTGCCTGGCCGACCAGAGTGTAATCCCCTTCATCTAATAGCCTCGCGTCAATTTTTGTCCACCAATTGCCATTTTTTTCTTGGGCAACTTCAAAGGCTTGAGTACCAACCATCAAAACCACCTGAGAACCTGCCGGGGCGGTTCCCTCTAAAGTCATTTCATCTTTTAATTTAAGGGTGATATTTTCAGGGGTTGGCGTAATTTTTTGGCCATTTTTTTGAACCTCGGTTAGGACTGGCGAAGCAATTGAAGTGTCAACCGGAAACCAACTCGAATCAGTGTCGGTTGAGGTATCTGTAGAGGTGTCAGTCGAGGTGGCAGGGGCTGGCGTGGCTGCAGTATAATTATAGCCATAGACTCGGAAACAAGCATCATAGGTATGTGGAAGCCCGGTTGCCAAAAAATTTCCGCCGATATAACCGTCAACATTGTTATAATACCAACGGGTGGCGACATCATTGATGCTCAATTTAATACCATAATATTGCCCAGGCGTAACAGTAACATAGGGCGAAGCAAAAGCAATTGTTTCCCAAGTGTCACCTGCTGGAGCAGTAATTACTCCACTGGAAGTTTTAACAACTGCACTCGCGGGACCATCAATACCATCCATTTCATAAATTTTTATGGTCAGCGTTGAGCCCACAGTGCGATCTTTTAAATAAACGTCAATACTCACCAGACGATTTTTAGTAGGCTTAAAGGTCTGAATCATGTTGGCGTTATTGTCTATCAAAAAACCCCAACCACCGGCAGTTTCTTCATAAGATTGATCCAAAACTGATCCGGCAACCCCGGCCGAGGTCCCCATCGGTATTGCCAACAAAAAAATTGCCACAAAAAGCGCCATTAATCTAAATAATCTCTTCATTCCCCCTCCTTAAAGATTGATAAAGTGTTTTCCTAATTATTATTTTATCATTAATAAATTAAGTAGTAAATAATTAATTTTAGGATTACAGGTTCTTACTCTTTTTCTTGTATGAGTTAAGAAAAATTTCCACAAAATCGATTCTGTCTACTAGGATTTCCCCAAGAAAAGCAAAGGGAATCGCAATTAATACAACAATGGCGACAACGCGCCAAGAGATAGTTGCATCAGTCGCGACGGAAATGGTGATCAGATCTTCGGCAATGCCAACGATTATCCCAAAAACTAAAAATTCTAAAAATACTTCAATTTTTTTCCATTTTTTGACTTGTTGTTTGTCAACCATTTTACCCCAAAATTTTTAATAAATTTTTATTATTATTGAAGTTAATCCTAATCTTAAGCTAAACATAAAACTAAAAAGTAAATTATTACACTAATAAATTTATATTTCTAGCTGGTAAGAAATTAGTATCAAAAACTTATTTTTTTACTCTTTTTGGGCGGATAAAACTTTTAAAAGCGGGGATTAAATTATTAATCAGTGGGTATTTTCTAAAATCATGCGGATTAATCCATTTAAAATCATCATGATCTTGGCTTAATTTTACTTTATCGGATTTTGCGAAGCATTCAAAAAAGGTACCAACAATTTGCCAAGTTTTTCCTTTAACGATTGGTCGCCATTCATTAACATAAAAGGGGCGCCCAATTTTTACATTAAGCCCGGCTTCCTCTTTGATTTCTCGAAGTAGACTTAAATCAAATCGTTCTCCCGGCTTTACCCTGCCGCCAACAACATCATATTTGCCAGTGTTTACGCCGTCTTGATATTGAGAAGATTCTTTCAAAATCAGAACTTTATTATTAAAGACAATAAACGCTTTCGTCGCCACAAATATTATAGGTTTAATATTGCTTCTAAATTTATGAAAATTGGTCCTTCGACAATGCTCGGGATGAACGGTGTGTATTTGAAAAAATCCGAACTGATTTTGCCCAAAATTTGTAGGGCGGGCGGAATTTTTACCCGCTTTTGGAGGCCCCCCAACCCCCGTTCCACGTCCGTAGCTTTAACGAAGGAGGGCCTTCCGCTCGCCTCGCCTTGCCTGTCCAACCGGTAGGCGGGAAGCGGAAGCGAAAAGGACGATTTTAAGTTTTTCTTTGCTTGCCCAGCGAAGCCTTCGGCGAAGTTGGGGCGGAAAATTCTTTTTATTCAATAAATTGTCTTCCCCACCAGAAGGTTGCAATGTAAATAAATGGTAGCACAACGGCACTTATATAACAGGCCGCGCGTCCAAATCTCGGACCGACGAATTCAGCTAAGCGTATAAAAACCACCAAGACCATAAACCAGCCCACCAGAAGACCCGCGCCGGGCCATTCCGGATGCACTAACTCTTTACTCCCACCAATTTGGTACCATTTTACCCATCCACTCCACTTCATAATAAAAACGTGAAGAAGAATAAAAGCAAAAGCAAGACGCACGCCCCAGTATTGCAACCGCCACCATTTTTCTCTGCCGAGTACCATCATCGCCCGATTATTAGAGATAAAGAAAATTGTAATAAGAATGATGGTAGCCGTGAGACCGAAGATAAACGGCCACCAGTCCGCACTCAAAAATTTCTGCACAGGAAACTTGTCCTGCAAAAAGAAAAATGAAACGATACTATGAGTCAATGCCAGAAAAAAAGCCATGATTCCCAATTCTTTTCGGTATTGAACATAATGATCAGGGAAGGAAAAAAAACGACTTCCAGGACCAATAAGAATAACAATGCCGATAAGCACTGTGGCCACTCCAGCGAAAACTTTATTGGCAATATATAAATCGTAGTATCCGCGGCGATAGAAAAGATAGACCGATAAAGCAACAAACGAAATTACGGCAACCACAAATGCCGCACCATACTGCTGAAATTGATACTTCCAATCAATATTTGACTGATGCGGCTGCTGAGGTGTCGTTGATTCAGATGGTGGCTGGAGGGAAATATTTGTAGAAGTAGTAGTTCTCATAATAATCTTTTATATTAACCAAAAACTAATACCTTGTCCGAGTCTTCGACCATTTTGAGTAAATCGGACATTGCGGAAACGGGACAAACTTTGCTTTCTTCTTTACCGCGCACTTTGAGACAAGTACCGCACACATAAACCTCGCCTTTTAATTTTTGAATTCTGTGGTTTTTGCAGAAATATCAAAATCTTTAGTGTCAGGAATAGTATCAAGCTCTGACCCCTCGTTCATTAAAAATATTTCCACTTGATGGCTCGCTTTAAGTGCAGTAATTCCTAGACGAAATGTGTTCCACGCGTGTTCTGGTTTATTAGATTGTAAAATAATGCCAAGTTTCATTTCTTAACTTTAATTTTTTCGCATTGTGAGGCGAGATTAACCAACTCTTCTTTGCTGAACACATCCTGGGCGCAAGGATATAAAGTGTTGTTTTCCTTAAAAATATGATCCTTCAAAAGAGAAATCATGGCTTGAGTATTTTTCTTGAGTTTAGTTTCATCATTTTCCTGCAAAGCTTCTCTCATTTTAGTAAGATAATTTCTTTTAGTTACATGTTCCACAAGCATTATGCCGATAGGCCCGCCCTCGTTTGGTATACCTTTCTTTTCTAGGGCTGGGAATAAAACTTGTTCCTCTTTTTGATGATGAGGTTCGGCAAATGTTTCAGTAAAGTGTAAAAATTCTTTAATTTTTGCATGATTAATTGTTGGCTGATTAATAACTGCTTCTAAATCATCGACGTGTTTCAGAATATTTTGATGATCTGATTTTAATTCTTCTATGCAATTGTGGTGATGACAATGATTAGACATAAATTTATTTAATTAAATCCTCGATTGAAACTCCCAATGCTTTGGCAATTTCCGCCATAGTTTGAACGCTTGGCTTATTAACTGCACCGCTTTCCACTTTTGTAAGCGTTGTATATTTAATATCCGCCTTCTTGGCTAAATCGTCTTGCGTTAAGCCAAGTTTGGCTCGTAGTTTCTTAATGTTTTCGCTGATAATTTTTCCACTTGTCATATAAATAAAGTTTTGGTAGCATTATAGTAAATGAGATTATTACCTTTATTGCTATACTACCAAATAAAATGAATTAATCAATAAAAATTCGAAAAGCCCGCTTCTGGCGTTCCGCTTCGCGGAACAAAGGCAAAAAATTTGATTTTGAACCGAAAATCGGCTGGCGAGCCCGCGTAGCGGGCGAGCCAACAAAGACATTTCCCAATTGGCGGAGAGAGTGGGATTCGAACCCACGGACCCTTTGCGGGGTCACAGTCTTTCCAGGACTGCCAGTTAAACCACTCCTGCATCTCTCCAAATTTACTTCTCTGTCTCTACCTCAATACTCTATCTCCCGCCAAAGGCGGGTTGCTAAAGGCGACAGATCTCAGTTCTGCCTTAATTATACGCAATTTATGATAAAAAAAGAAGGCTGAAACAAGTCGATTGGGATGGATGGCGAAGCGCCAAAACTTGTGCCAGCCTATGGGCTAAAGTAAAAAGTAAGAAAAAAGGTTAATTCGGGGTGAAATAGCACCCTGAGTAGAGGTGATCATTCGTAAAATAGTCGAAACAGAAACGGAATCAGAGATGGGGTAAAAACGATAAGAGATAATGCAGCCTGTTTCGCAGGAAAAAACCTGAAAAACATAAACGTTTCCTATCTGGTCTTGACAGCTCCAGTACCCACATGGGTTTTGATCATTTTCAAGACTTTTCCTTAAAGCGATCATCATCTCGCGAGGAGTATTAGCCTCAATTAAGCCTTCAACTTCAGTGGCAAGTTCGCGGCTAGAATTCACAATTGTTTTCCAACCTGGAGCAAGATACATCACGACCGGTCGAGAATGTGTTCCATTTGAGGAAAAAACGTTTTCGCTCCAGACAATAGGCTGAATTGCATTTCGAGCTATCACCTGAAGTCCCCCTTTCCGGAGATGACAAACCATCACTGCCAACAGGATGATTTATATTATATACCAAAAAATTAATTTGTCAAATTTTGAGAACTATTTCTTTTCAACTTTTGAGACCAATTCACGAGTTTGTTCAATGACATCTGGATTTACAGAAATAGAAGTAATGCCGGCTTTAACTAAAAATTCGCAAATTTCCGGATAGACTGATGGCGCTTGTCCGCAAATCGAAATTGTCACCCCGCGCGCTTTACAACCAGCAATAATTTGTTCAATCGCCTTTAAAACCGCGTCTTCGCGCTCGTCAAACTCAGCCGCTAAATGGGCGTTATCACGATCAATACCCAAGACTAATTGTGTTAAATCATTTGAACCGATGGAAACGCCGTCAATGCCTTGTTTGAGGAAATCGTCAATCAATAAAACATTGGCAGGAATTTCTGCCATCATCCAAATTTTAAAATCCGGGGCTTTAGTCAAACCAGCCTCTGAAACCATGGCTAAAACCTTTTTTAATTCAGTTGGGGTTCTTACAAAGGGAATCATTAGCCAAACATTATTAAGCCTTTTCCTGACATTTTTGAGCATTTTTAATTCGAGTTTAAATAAATCTGGCTCTGCTAAATACCGGCAAGCACCTCGATAACCAATCATGGGATTGGCTTCAAATGGCTCAAACTCTTTACCGCCTCTTAAGTTTGCATATTCATTAGTTTTAAAATCAGTGGCCCTATAAACTACCGGTCGCGGGTAAAAAGCGGCCGCAATTTGCGAAATTCCCGTACTTAAAATTTCGACAAACTCATCACCTCGGCCTTGTTCTAACATGCGACGCGGGTGCTCGCCTTTGTTAGCGATAATAAATTCTGCCCGCAACAAACCCACCCCATCAACTGATTTTTGAGCAATTTGTGAGGCTAATTCCGGCTCTCCCAAATTAACATAAATTCGAGTTTTAGTTTTAATATCAGATTTAGCCCGGGCTTTTTCCTTGCACTTGACTAAAGCATCCCCTTCATAAACTAAACCTTTATCGCCATCAACGGTAATTTTTTGGCGGGGTTTTAATTTTTTGGTGGCAAAATTAGTCCCTACTACACAAGGGATGGCTAATTCGCGGCTGACAATGGCGGCATGGGAAGTTTGCCCACCCTGATCAGTCACCACGGCTTTGGCTTTTTTCATCGCCGGCACATATGATGGATCAGTCATTTTAGCAACTAAAATATCGCCTTTTTTAATCTGCCCAATTTGCTGAGGACTTCTTAAAATTCTCACCGATCCCGAGGCAGCCCCGATTGAAGCCGCGGTGCCTTTGAGCAAAATGCGGTGGTTTTGGGCTCGAACAATCTCTCTCTCAACGAGAATTTTTTCCGCGGTCGTGACAGGGCGGCTTTGGACGATATAAAGCCGACCATCGCATGAAGACCATTCAATATCTTGAGGATATTTATAATGTTTTTCAATCTTTATTGCTATTTTGGCTAATTTTTCAATCGTCTGGTCTGAAATCTTTTGCGCTTCTCGATCGGCACGTGCCACTGGAACTCTCTTGTCGCGATCGCCAACTTTTTTAATCGCCCAGGTTTGTCGGGCGATTTTTTTATCTAAAATTCGAAAACCTTCTTTGTAGATTAAATATTTGTCGGGGATAATTGATCCGGAAACAATCGCCTCGCCCAAACCGAAACCGGCTTCAATGGCAATTTTGGCCCGATCATTGGTGGCAGGATCTAAAGTAAACATCACTCCTGATGCATCTGATTGAATCATTTTTTGGACGACGGCCGACAAACCAACTTTCAAATGATCAAATTTATTCATCCCGCGATAATAAATGGCGCGTGGCTCAAATAATGATGACCAACATTTTTGGACGGCTAAAGCTAATTCTTTTTCCCCATTGATATTTAAAAAGGTGATTTGTTGACCCGCAAATGAGGCGGTTGGCAAATCCTCGGCCGTGGCAGAACTTCGAACCGCCACAAAATCGGCATTGAGCTGATGATAAAATTTAATAATTTCTTTTACTAAATCTGGATCAATTTTAGAGGACATAATGCTTTTTTTAATCCGTCGCGAAGCAACACCTAATTGAGTGGTGCTTTCATAATCAATTTTAGATAAGAGCTCGCGAATTAATTTATCAATGCCATTTTTACGGATAAAATTAAAATAAGCCCCGGAAGTCACACAAAAACCATTTGGAACCGCCACGCCAGCTTTTTTAAGCTCGCCGAGGTTAGCACCCTTGCCGCCAACTTTGGGAATATCGTTTTTGGAAATTTCCGAGAATGCTAAAATATTCTTCAAAACCCCTCCTGCACTCCATAATTTAATATAATTGTTGTGCAGCCCGCCGCTAAAGTGCAGCGTGAGCCGTGAACGGATAGTTCCCAAAAGGCGAACACTAAACTTAGGCGGGCTTATTAATTAACAACTATTAAAACTTTATTGTTAATTGTTATTCGTTATCTGCTAACTGTTTACCTTCTAAATATTAGAAATTAGGACCCCGACTGCTGGGCCGGGATCCGCTTTTCTAAAATTTTATACGGTTATATTTTGATATTTTCACCGTATTTGCCAATGACTGGCAAAGGTTGCGTTTTGCCACCCAAAGCGTTCATTAGGCCCATAATGAATAAAATCAAAACCAGAATCCAACCGACGCCACTAACCATCCATCCCACAACAGGAATAGCGGCAATAAAGCTAATAATGATGCCAAAAACAAACAAGACTAAGCCTTGTTTGGCATGGTACTGAGCAAAAGGTGAATCTTTTTTGGCTAAAAGGGGAATTAAAAATAAAATTCCCAGATAGCCGATTGCTGCCATCGCCTTATTCTCTTCAACATCACTTCCGCCTGATTTTACTGGTTCGTCTGCCATTGTCCCTCCTCGTTAAATAGTCGCTTGAGCCAAATGCTCAAACGAAATTCGATTATTTAATATTATCATAACAGAACCATAATTTTGTGCAAATTTTAATTAATTTTTAAAACTTGGCTAATCGTCTCCCAACTAAAGCCGCGCCGAGCCAAAAAAGCTATCATTTTTTGGCGAGATTCAGACTCGGAAAGATTGTGCATAATTTTGCTTTTTTGCTGAATTAAAAGTTTGGCTTTTTTGATTTCTGAAATATTGTCTTCATCTAAAACTTTTTTAATGATGTCTTCGCTAATGCCGAGCCTTTTCATTTCTAAAAAGAGCAATTTTGAGCCTTCGGGATGCAACTCGTTTCGATTTTCAAGCCACATTTTGGCAAAATCCAAATCATTTAACAAGCCTGCGGATTTTAGTTTTTTAAGGGTTACTCGCCGCTCAGGTTCAGAAAAACCTTTCAGCCTTAATTTCTGGTCAACTTCAAATTCGCTCCGGGCGCGATATTTTAAAAAATGCAAAGCGGTATCAAGCGGGGTTTTTGGCTTCATTTTCTTTTTGGTCTTTATCTTCTTGGAATTGTTTGAGGATTTTATCTTTAATATCGCTGGCAATTTTGGGGTTTTGCCGCAAATATTTTTTGGCCGCTTCCCGTCCTTGGCCAATTTTTTCATCACCCGAAAGGAACCAAGAACCAGATTTGGTTAAAATTCCAGCGGTAATGCCTAAATCCAACAAATCACCTTCGCTGGAAATGCCTTGGCCGTAAATTATATCAAATTCGGTGCTGCGAAATGGTGGGGCAACTTTATTTTTAACTACTTTGACACGGGTGCGGTTACCAATAATGTTTTCGCGTTCCTTAATTTGCGCGATGCGACGAATATCCATTCTGACTGTTGAATAAAATTTCAAAGCTACACCGCCCGGGGTAGTTTCGGGATTACCAAACATCACCCCAATTTTCATTCTTAACTGATTGATGAAAGTGACGGTGGTTTTTGATTTAGAGACGGCGCCAGCTAATTTGCGTAAGGCCTGAGACATTAATCGGGCTTGTAAACCAATTTGCGCTTCTCCCATTAAACCCTCAATTTCTGCTTTTGGCACCAAGGCTGCCACCGAATCTACCACAATCACATCAACCGCATTTGAACGCACTAAAGTTTCGGCAATTTCTAAAGCTTGTTCGCCGGTATCTGGCTGAGAAATTAACAATTCGTCTAAATCCACGCCAATATTTTTGGCATAATCCGGATCAAAAGCATGCTCGGCATCAATAAATGCCGCAAGCCCTCCAGTTTTTTGCGCCTCGGCAATAATATGCAAACCCAAGGTGGTTTTTCCAGATGATTCTGGGCCGAAAATTTCAATAATTCTGCCTCTTGGCACGCCGCCGACCCCCAATGCCATATCCAAAGATAAAGACCCAGTCGAAATAACTTCCACCGGCACATGGCCTCTTTCGGCAAATTTCATAATCGCGCCTTTGCCAAACTGCCGCTCGATTTGCTCCAAAGCCAGATCAACGGCTTTCTGTTTTTGTTCGGAGACTTGTCGAGAACTTGATGTTTCAGCTTTGTTTGATTTCTTGGTTAACATTTTACTCCCTCTACCCCTCTTTTTGATATTAATAATTTAAATATTCAAATCTTTTCCTATATTATTTATTATTGTACCATACCAAGATTAAAATTGAGGTCACGTCTAACTTCACCTTCTTTGCCCTGAACTCCTAAATCCTTATTATTTAAATACAAATGGGCGCTACCGGCGTTGCCGATGGAAACGGTGATATCTTTTTCGGCGAGAAACTCTTGGCTGGTTTCTTTCAACATAATGCCTTGAAAAACCCGCTTGCCATCAACATCAACGCTTAACCACGAAGGGTTAGGGCCAATTTTAACAACCAGTTTTAAACCAGAAATGGCTCCTTTGACACTACCATTTTTAGCAATGACTGGCAACTTTACCGAAACATTTATGATTTTGCTTGATTCGCGATTAATTTTATTTTTAGCCGAGACTTTTATTTCATTAATGCCATCTCTAAGCCTGACGCTTTCGGAAAAATTACCTGACAAATCGCAACTGATTGGTTGATCATTAATAAAAACCGAAGCGCCAGGATCGGTTTTGCCTTCAATGGTTAAACCCGAAGAGGTGGTTGATAATTTATCTTGTTCGGGTTTGGTAATTTCCAAAACAGGCGCGCTCGCAAAACCTCGCACCTGAATAAACAAATAACCCGCCAGACCAATAAAAAGTAAAACAAAAATTAAAGTCACCACCAATTTCGGCGTCAAAGAAAATTTTGAGTTTTTAATGGTTTTTTGCGCAAATTCGCCGTAATGATCGGCGGAATTGTCTTCATCTGTGCCACGAGTTAATTTATAACTGTCAACGATTTTTTTAGAGTTTAAACCAACCGCTTCGGCATATTTTGCCAAAAAACCTTTAGTATAGACTTCGGAAGGCAAGTTATCAAAATTATTTCGTTCAATATCTTCAAGATACCTTTTTTTAACTTTAGTAATTTCTTCAACCTCTTCCAAACTAAACCTTTTGCGACGGCGCGCCAATTTTAAACGAGTTCCGATCGGCCTTCTGGACACAGAAATTTTTTTTAATTTAAAAACCACGGCTCGCTCCTTGCCCCTTCTTTGTAGATACTAATATTTTACTAATCTAGCATCGTGAAGAAAATTAAGTTACCCAAAAAAATAATTTAACAAATTATTGATGATCCTCGAAATGGTATCGGCCACCATCATCAATCAAGACGTCTCGAGGTTTAGACCCAGAAGCTGGGCCAATGATGCCTTTTTCTTCCAAGAGATCCAAAAGCCGGGCCGCGCGGGCGTAACCAACACGCAAACGGCGCTGCAGTAACGAAGCAGAAGCTTTTTTCGACTGCACCACCACCTCAACGGCTTGTTCAAAAAGTTCATCGTCTGGCGAGCCAGAAATCCGATTATCAATTTTAGCTTTAAAAGTGGTGATATCGTCATCTAAAATTTGAGGATTGGTATTTTGCTTTTTAAGAAAATCAACCACGGCTTTAACTTCGCTATCAGAAACAAAAATGCCTTGAATACGACGTGGTTTGCCAACATCAGAAGCCAAATAAAGCATATCGCCATTGCCTAATAATTTTTCCGCTCCGGACATATCTAAAATGGTGCGCGAATCAACCTGAGAAGCGGTGGCAAAAGCAATTCTGGCGGTGATATTGGCTTTAATTAAACCGGTAATCACATCTACTGACGGCCTTTGGGTGGCAACAATCAAATGAATTCCAACTGCTCTGGCCATTTGCGCCAACCTGACAATTGAAGTTTCAACATCTCTGGGAGCAGCCGCCATTAAATCTGCTAATTCGTCAATGATAATTATCAGGTATGGCATCTTTTCTGAATTGCCCTTATTAAATGATTCGATATCTTTTTTGCCGTTTTCGGCTAATATTTTATAACGGCGTTCCATTTCCGAAACACCCCATTTTAAGGCATTAATAGTTTTATCTAAATCAACAATCACTGAAGTTAATAAATGAGGAATGCCGTTATAGGCTGGCAATTCAACACGTTTAGGATCAATTAAAATTAAGCGAATATCGTTAGGCGAATTGCGAAAAAGCAACGAGGCAATAATCGAGTGGATACAGACCGATTTTCCTGAACCGGTTGAGCCGGCGATCAACAAATGAGGCATCTTCGCTAAATCAACTGCCACCGGTGCACCAGCGACGTCGCGACCTAAAACAAAACCCAATTGGGAAACAATACTTTGGGATTGTTCAGTAATCAACATTTCTTTAATGCGTACCAAAGCTGGAACTTTGTTCGGAACTTCGATGCCAACCGCGGATTTACCAGGAATTGGCGCTTCAATACGAATCGGATGTGCGGCTAATGACAAAGCTAAATCATTGGCGCGGGCGGTAATTTGTGTTAATTTAACACCGGTATCGGGTTTAAAAGCATATTGGGTGACGGTGGGACCAATATTAACCTCACTCGATTTAACTTTGATGCCAAAATTATCCAAGGTGCGCAAAATAATTTCCACATTCTTTTTAACATCCCCAGACGAAGGTTTGCTGATTTTATCATCAAGTAAGTCCAAGGGCGGTAAAGGAAAATCTAAATTAGCACTGGAAACAGGTTTTGGTACAGGCTGGGTTGGGATTAGAGTACGCTCTTTTCTCCTAAAGCGTGAGAAAAATGATTGCCTTTCGCCGGTTTCGTCTTCGTGAGTAAAGTTTCGAGAAATCCACTCGGAAATTTTGGCAAAAGACAAACTAAAAGTCAAAATTAACGAAATCATTAAAATAGCAAATAATAAAAATAAGCTTGCCCAAAATTCAATTAATTTTAGAAACAAGCTTGAAACTGCATAACCTAAAATGCCACCGCCCAAACCCATTTGTGCGACTTCCAGAGACTGAAAACGATTGACAAAAAGATGGATAAAGCCTGGCAAAGCCAAGAAAAAAATAATTGAACCAATCCAGACCGAAGCTTTGGGTTGATCCTCTTCTTTGGCTGATTTCCAGAAAATTGCGCCTAAACCGATTAAAAAGATGGGTAAAAACCAAACCGTATAGCCAAAAATGGTTTTTAGTGATTTTGAAACCACTTCACCAAAAACACCAGCGCCATTAAAAAGACTTAAAATAAAAATAATCCCAAAAACAATAAAAACAATCGCGATAATTTCTTTATTAATTTCGGGACTTAAGCCTAATTTATCTTTAGTGCGTTGCAAGGAATATTTTTTCGGGCGACCAGGCCGGCGGTGTCGTACCATACCACTCCTTTAGTTTTCTAATTTAAAATTTTAAATACAAAAAGACAAATGTTTTCCGACTCTTTTATTATAACACCACTCGCCAAAGGCGCAAACTTATCAACAATTTGTCCACAACCTCTGGCTTGTTATTGCCATTAGTTCCTTTAGAATAAAATATGGCACTGTCTCAAAATACCTCACGGGGGCCATGCTTTGGTATACCCCACCTGCCCAATCTATTCTGTCCGTCGTTTTTCACCCATCAATGGATCTTGCCCTCTCCGTCCATCTTGTACTGATAAGCCCAATAATTCTGTCAAAAATGCTTGTCAATATTGCCAATCGGACTTTAATTTTTTTCTTAATGCACATTACCGACTCTCGCTTGGTTTTATTGCCGAGGCTAAATCAAGAATCCCCTCCATCCCGGAATGTCTAGGCACGCTTTTTGATGATTTTAACCCAGGATCAACCCCGGACCAAGACAAGAGGTACGATTTCCTCCACCAAACCGAAAAGGTACTTTCTTATCTTTTCAATTTGGAAAAGCATCCTTTGGGGCCACTCGAGACCGTAGATTTAAAACCCTTTAAAGGTTTTGTAAACAATCTCCGCGGGATTAATAAAATTTTCACCTCCCCCGAGAATGATCCTGCTTCTCCTTTGCCAATGGCTGTTGTCGAGCAAATACAAACGGCAAATTCTCAGGCCAAAAAAATCAAAAAAGCCCTAACAAGCTGTCTTGGCCATGCTGGCTTACCGCAATGTCTTAATTGCCAAGAATTAGATCATCTTCTTTATCCGGTCTGGCAAAATCATCCTAACGACGACTTATTTGCTGGTATTAATCACTAATTTCGTCCTCTTCAACCCACAATTAAATTAATTCACAACCCAAAAGGTGCCAATTGGCCACTAACAACTTCGCCATATTCGGCACCTCTTTTTTATTGATAATTATTTATTGAGCTCAATAGTCACGGGCAAAATCATGGGGCGACGCTGGGTCTCATTGTAAATAAATTGGCCTAAATCCTCGCGAATTTGGGTTTTAATCGTGGCCCAATCGCCTCGATTTTGTTCATTATATTTTGCCAGTAAAGATTTAACTTCAGAACGAATTTGATGGACTAAATCTTCACGTTCGCGCATGTAAATAAAACCGCGGGAAATAATGTCCGGAGAGGTCAAGAGTTTGCCAGTTTTCGCATCCACGGTCATAATCGCGACTAAAATACCGTCTTTGGCCATGGCTTGGCGATCGCGCAAAACAATATTACCGACGTCACCGACGCCCAAACCATCTACTAACACATAACCCGAAGGAATACGGGCACGGGAAAGATGAGCGGAGTTTTGAGAAAATTCTAAAACCTGGCCATTTTCCATGACAAAAATATTTTTTGGCGTCACGCCCATTTCTAAGGCTAATTTGGCGTGAATCACCAAATGGCGAAACTCACCATGCATGGGTACAAAATACTCAGGTTTGGTTAATCTAAAGACTTCTTTTAGATCGTCTCTTTTCGCGTGACCCGAAGTATGGATTTCGGCAGATTCACCGCCGTAAATTACTTCAGCGCCAAGTTTAAAAAGCTTGTTGACAACGTTGGCAATTGGTCTTTCGTTACCCGGAATAACCGAACCAGAAACGACGACGGTGTCACCGGCTTTGACGCGAATTTGATGATGAGTGCCGGCGGCAACTCGAGTTAGGGCGGAAAATTCTTCGCCCTGGCTACCGGTACAAAGAATTGCCGCTTCACGATCCGGGGTATTTTTTAATTCCTTAATACTATAAATTAAATTTTTAGGCACCGATAAATAGCCTAAGCGTTCGGTCATTTCAATATTTCTTTCCATGCTGCGACCAGCCACAAATAAGCGGCGGTGATTTTTTTGACAAGCCGAAATGACAGATTGGATTCTGGGGATTGAAGAGGCAAAAGAAGTGACAATAATTCTGCCCCAAGTTTTTTTGAAAATTTCACCGATTGATTCTTCAACGGCTTCTTCGGAAATGGCTTTGCCTTCTTCTTCGACATTGGTACTGTCCATAGTTAAAAGAAAAACGCCTTTTTTGCCAATTTCGGCTAATCTGGCTTTGGATTCGTCACTGCCAACCTTAGAATCATCAAATCGAAAATCAGCTAAATGCAAAATTCGACCGACCGGAGTATGAATTAATAAACCCAAATCTCCGGACATGGTATGAATCATATCAAAAGTATCAATTTGAAAATTGCCCAAACGTAAAGAATCGCCGGGTTTAATAACATTTAATTTTGCGGCGGAAACGCCGAATTCTTCAAATTTAACTTTGACCAAACCAATCGTTAAGGCTGAACCATAAACCGGGCAACCAAGACGATCCATTAAATACGGCATGGCGCCAATATGGTCTTCGTGACCATGGGTTAAAATTAAGCCGCGAATACGATTTCGGTTGGCTTCTAAATAACGAGTGTCGGGAATGACAAAATCAATCCCTAACATTTCTTCGTGCGGAAACATCATTCCGCAATCAATGACTAAAATATCCTGGTCATATTCGATGACCATTATATTTTTGCCAATTTCGCCAAAACCACCCAAAGGGATAATTTTGAGCGTTTTTGAAGAATGAGTTTCAATTTGGTTAGTTTGAGTTTTATCAACAGGTATTGTTGAGACCTGACTGTACATAAGTTTTCTCCTTCATAAAATAAATTAAATAGAACCGAAAATATTATTGAGCAATAAAAATTACAGATTTGACGAGAACGTCAAAAGCTTTCAAAAGCTCAAATTAATAAGTTCAAAATCAAATAGTTCTATATTTAGATTAATTCCATTATAGCAAATAATTTCGAGTTTGTCAAGACCTATCGGATAAAATATCAATAAAAATTAAAAATGGGCTATTTTTTGGCTTGAGATTTGGCAGCTTTTAATGATAAATTGATACGGCCTTGCTGGTCGATTTCGATCACTTTGACCGGAATTTCATCACCAACCTTGACAATATCGGTCACTTTTTCAACCCGTTGTGGTGCCAGTTGTGAAATATGAACCAAGCCTTCTTGGCCAGGCAAAAATTCCACAAAAGCGCCAAAATCTAAAATTTTGACGACTTTGCCCTGAAACTGCTCACCGACTTTAACTTCATGAGTTAGTTGCGAAACCAAGTCTTTGGCTTTTTGCGCGCCTTCTTTGTCTTGAGACGAAATTGTGACTGAACCGTCTTGTTCAATATCAATATTAGAATTAGTTTTTGCAATAATGTCATTAATAATCCGACCGCCCGGACCAATCACGTCGCGAATCCGATCGGGATTAATTTTAATCACGCTAACAGTGGGTGCATACTTAGAAAGTAATTTGCGCGGCTTAGCGATCACGGCGTTCATTTTATCCAAGATTATCATTCTGGCTTTTTTGGATTCTTCAACCGCGCCTTTAACGATTTCCATATTCAATTGCGTAGTTTTAACATCAAGCTGAAAAGCGGTCAAGCCTTTTTTGGTGCCGGCTAATTTAAAATCCATATCCCCAGCAAAATCTTCAGCGCCGATAATATCGGTTAAGAGAACATATTTTGCACCTTCTTTAACTAAACCAATAGAAATGCCCGCCACCTGATCTTTAATCGGGACACCGGCATCCATTAAGGCCAAACTTGAACCGCAAGTCGCCGCCATTGAGGTTGAACCATTAGAAGCTAAAACCTCGGAAGCGACACGAATCGTGTATGGGAAAAGTTCTCTGGTGGGAATAACTGCTTGCAAGGCTTTTTCGGCCAATGAGCCATGACCAATTTCTCGACGAGAGGCGCCTCTTAGAGGACTAATTTCACCCGTAGAAAAAGGCGGAAAATTATAATGGTGCATATATCTTTTGGTGGCTTCTTCTTCCATAGTTTCAATCAGCTGTTCGCGACTAGGAGAGCCTAAAGTGACGACTGACAAAACCTGAGTTTGTCCACGAGAAAAAAGTGCCGAGCCATGAGTTCGAGCCAATAAACCAGTGTCAATGGAAATTTGTCTAATTTCGTTTAATTTGCGGCTATCGGGTCGAATTTTTTTCTCCAAAATTGATTTTCTGAGTTCTTTTTCCAAAAAATCCTTAAAAATGGTTTTGATTTCGATTTGTTTGTAATTGCCTTCAAAATTATTTAAAACTTCTTTTTCAAATTCAGAAATTTGTTCGTCGTGCTTAGTGTCAGTAGCCGCGGCGACTAAAGTTGATAATTTCTTGCCCACAAATTTAGTCATTTCTTGAACTAAATCGTGGTTTTTGGGGTTAATTTCTTCTTTATTAATTTTTAATTCTTTACAAATTTTATTTTGCATCTCCAAAATTGGCTTAATGGCAGTTAAACCCATTTCGCAAGCTGAGACAAATTCAGATTCTGGCAATTGATCGGCTTTACCGGAAATCATTAAAATGCCTTCTTTGGTGGCGGCAATCACTAAATCTAAATCTGCTTCATCCATCTGTCCCATAGTCGGATGAGCCTGTAATTTACCATCAACTTTGCCAATTCTAACCGCACCAACCGGTCCGGCAAATGGCGCCGGGCTAATCATTAACGCAGTTGAAGCGGCAATTATTGAAGCGGTGTCTGGATCGTGAATCAAATCGGCAGAAAGTACCGTGACCACAATTTGAAGATCATTGCGATATCCTGAAGGAAAAAGCGGTCTTAAAGGTCGGTCAATCATGCGTGCGGCCAAGATAGCTTCTTCGGAGGGTCGAGTTTCTCTTTTGACATAACGAGAACCGGAAATTTTACCGGTCGCGTACCATCTTTCTTCGTAATCAACAAGCATGGGAAAAAAGTCCACGCCTTCCTTGGGTTCATCAGAAACCACCACCGTGGCCAAAACTTCGGTTTCGCCCCATTTTGCTAAAACAGATGATGTCGCTAAAGCGGCCATTTTGCCGATTTCAATTTCAAAATCAGCATCGCCTAATTTAATGCTAAACTTTTGAGTTTCATTTTTTGAATTCATAAATTGTCCCCTTGAGGCCAATTAGAGCTTGAGCTCTAAAAAGTAAGAAGATCAACTAAATCGAGTGCCTAAACTTAGTCGGTCCTCTTACATTTTTTGGCCAGTTATTTTCTTAATTTTAAATCAACAATAATCGATTGGTACTTTTTAGGTTCAGTTTTGGCTAAGTACGTTAAAAGCTTGCGTCTTTTGTTAACGATTTTAAGCAAACCTCGTCTGGAATCATGATCTTTGCGGTGATCTTTGAGATGATCAACTAAGTCTGCCATTTGTCGGGTCAATAAAATAATTTGGACTCCGACCGAGCCTGTATCCTGATCGTGTTCCTTGTATTTTTTGATTAAAGTCTCATTATTCATTTTGAACCTGTTTTGATTATACCTGATTGTGCAAAAAAATGCAAGACTTTCTCGGCTTTACGGCCGGCTAAACAGGCGCAGGTTTTGAAATTGGCGGATTTTTTCCACCGCATCGCGTTCTACCAAAGCTAAATTGGCGTTTTTGAGCTGGAAAGCCGCCGCGCCAACATGTCCGCCACCGCCAAATTTTTTGGCAATTTCCGAAGCGTCCACGCCTTTGGTGGTGCGAATGCTGCCATAAATGCCATCTTCCCTTTCGGATAGTAGCAAAACTACTTCGGCATCCGGTGTGGAAGTTAAGAGTTCGTCAATCGCACCGGTGATTTCTTCTTCAGAAGCCGAGGTCTGTTCCAAGTCTCGGATGGTCACCAAAGACCAAATAAACTTATTCTCTTTGTCTTCGCGAATTTGGGCTAAAATTCGTCCCCATAATTTGAGAGTTGATAAAGGCTTGGTTTTATAAAGCTTTTTGACAATTTCTTGTTGTTGTCCGCCTTGGGCGATTAATTGCGCCGCGACCGTTAACGATTTGGGCGTGGTGTTGGAATTTTGAAAACTACCGGTGTCAGAAATAATGCCTGTCAGCAAGCTGGTGGCAATTTGTTCATCCATTAAAGTCTGTTCTGCGCTTAAAGCCTCAACAATTGAAACTAAAATTTCGCAAGTCGAGGTGGCGGTTAAATCAACCAAATTAATCTTGCCAAAATAATCGTTGGTAGCGTGATGATCAATATTTATCACCGGGGTTTTGTAAAAAATCTCGGCGTTATTTTCGTATAGATCACCCAAAAGCCCTAAATCCGGGGTGTCTAAAATAATAATCAAATCTAATTGGGCTTGTTCTTGAGAAATTTTGACATCTTCAGCCGAAAAAGCACCCTGATCAGGCGTAATAATGATATTTAATCTGTCTTTTTCGATTTTATAGCCTAATTTTGCCACCGGGGTTTTGGTAACATCCAAGGTGATGATAAAATTTCTAATTTCCGAAAAATCCATTTTAATATTGGTAATTTGGGGCATAAAATCATAACGATTGGGAATTTTACCCGAGCAAACCATGACTGGATCTTTGCCGAGTTTTTTGAGCATTAAAAAAAGGGAGATTGCTGCCCCCAAGCTGTCGCCGTCTGGATTTGATGATAAGAGCAAGATTTTTTGGCTCTTTTTAATCAACTCGGTTGTTTGTTGTTTTGGGTTTAATTCCATTTCACATCCTTAGCCCCACCCTGTTTTTTCAATATACCAAGCTTGAAAAAAATTGTCAAATGTAGACACCCCGCAGATGCGACATTGTGAGGCATGGACGTAGACCCTGCGAACGGCGAGCATTGTGTGGGGTCAAATCCCAAAATAGAATATGGAATAATGAATTATGAATAACGAATAATTAGTATATTTTAATAAAGAGGCTTTTGACCTCCTTATTCCACAATAAATTATTTTAAATCCCGCGAGATGGGATTGATATTATATTTTTTCGCCTTTTCTGAATCGGATTTGGCGTATTTTACACTAACGTATTTCCACTTTGGACATCTCTGCGACTCCCTCAATATCTTTATAAATGTAAAAATGTCCAATTATTTTTCCTAATTTATATTCGATAGAATTTTTATCCCAGAAAAAAACCCGTTTATCTTTTTTAATTTCCATTTCGGGCAAAGGCACAGATATTCTGCCGCCATCGCAGTATATAAAAATAATTTCTTTTATTGGAATATTATTTATTTTTAAAATAATGGAATGTTTGCCAGAACCTAATCTATCGGGATAAATTTGAGTCCATTCCGCTGAAAATTTTTCATAATTGTCTTTATCTATAATTTGGTATGTCTCATCTTCTTCGCAAATCCAAATTCTGTTATTACCAATTAATTCTTTTTTCCATTTTGATTTATCTAAATAATAAATGAAGGAATAAATATTTTTAGGTTTAGCATCAATAAAACGATTTATTTTATTGCCAACGCTAATATTTCCCCCCGCGTTGATATTACCTCCAACTTTTATAGAGGGACTGTTTGCTATTGATTTATTAATATAATATTTTTTAGTTGAAAAGAAAGTGATTAAGGCAATTATCAACGGAATTAAAATATCAACAAATAAAATGTGATGCACTTCAATAAAATTAATAATGCTTTGAATATTCAATTCGCCCTAAACCTTACACTTATTTCATTTACCACCAAATGATTTTTATTATTATTTAATCATTTTTTATCAGCTTCGGAATAAATTTTGTCTATTTATATTTTTTCCATTTGACTTTAGTTTTATTGGGTTTTGATTTTTCTGGAGTTGCTTTTTCTAAGGGCTTTCGCATTATAATTAAGTGTTTAAAACCTCTAAGAAAAAAATTAAATTTTCGAGCTCGATAATGCCAAACTCCTGTGTTTGAACTTTGTTGTCTTCTTGTGACACAGATTAAGTCCACAGGTTCAAAATATTTATCCATCATCGCATATATTTTAAAACCAACCGGCGTGAATTTTCTTTTAACCCATTGGTCGCCGATTAACCACCCGACCACCTTGCCTGGTTTTAAAACGCGATAAATCTCTTTAGTTGTTTTTTCGAGCTCTTGATAAAATTTCGAATCTTCAGCGGATATTTTACCAATATCTAAAGGGTCAGTACCATAATTTACGTTATCACCATAAGGCGAATCAATAAAAACCATATCGGCCGAATTATCTTTAAGAGGAATTTTACGGGCATCGTTTTTAATAATATCTTCTCTTTGGGGATGGATGTCATAACCGATTACCTTTCTTCCTTCTTCATTACAAACATCAATGGTTGTACCGCTACCACACATTGGATCAACAACTAAATCTCCTGGTTGGGTATATCTTTGAATCATGTTCCAGATAATAAATGCCGGCGTTACTCCCTGAAATTTATTATTACCTTTTGGGATAGCACCATAGCTTTGTTTAGGATAATCCCATAAAGTTGTGGTTTCAAAAGGTGGCTTTTCGTCATTTTTAGGATTCGTCAGTTTTTTTTGTTTGATTAGTTTGATGTTTTTAGCCTTAAAAAGCATTCCGTTTTTTAATTTTTCATCGCTCATTTACAAATCCTCCTTAGATCTTCAATAAATTTATCAAATGATTTCACTTTATCGCTTTCATCAATATTCTTATCAGACATTACATAACTACCATCAGTATCTACCTCGACGATGGCTCGACCTTTTTTGGTCGGTTTTTTGGAAGTTAAAGTGCCATCTTCGTCCGGAGTAATAAAGAATACTTTTATATTTTTGGTCACCGGGTCTTGCAAAAATTTAAGTTTCCAATACCCTGTTTGGGCAATTCTTTCTCTTAATGTGACCTTACTTGAGATAGCGGCTAAAACTTTACAGTTTTTGGGGTTGTAAATAATTAAATCAACATCGGGTAAATGATGACCAAATTCTCCATAATCGATTAAAAGATTCCTTTTTATTTTACTTACATCTGGGGGTAAATTAGCATTTCCTGTCCTTTCAAATGTACTGCCGGAGATAATTTTTAATCCCAAACTCTCGACTTGATCTTGAATAATATACATTATCAATTTTTCCAAGTTTTTACCCTTAAACGACCTCCAAGATTGTTCATGATCAGTTAGGGTAAAATCTTTTTTGTGGATTTCTTTTGCTTTTTTAAAAATGTCGGAAATGTGTTTGTAAATTTCCCGGCCATATTTCTTTTTTTCAATCTCATAAATTTTTATTACCTCGTCAAATTTCATAATTCCCCCATATTAAAACACACCAAATATAATATTGCTTTAATTTTACCGCGAATAAAGCTGAAAGGCAAACTTGTGCAGGGTCAAATCTTAATTTGACTGAGGAAATAAAAAAACGTGGCTAAAAACCGACTTTTGGGTTGGTTTCGAACCACGCTTAGAATTTGAAAATTTAAGTTTCTGCCAACAATTGCGCCCTAAACTTCTGAAGAATAATTGCTTCTTGCCGTTTTTGATCTTGCAAAGCCTGCGCTTGCTGCTGTTCTTGGGCTTTTTTTTTATCTTCCCTCTTTTGGTAATACTGTTGGTATACTTCAAGATATCCATATTCTTGGGCGATTTTAGAATTTGAAAAGGAATGGGATAGTCTATATCTGACCCTGATATCTGGGATCTCCCAACAAATTGATTCTTCTTCAATCTTGGGTGGCTGGACTTTAGGATTAAAACCAAAATATTGTTGGCGATCAGAATCAGAGTGATAAGTAAGAAGAGACGAATCAACATGAATTTCACACCAATCATCCTTGCACAATTGATACCGACCATAGCCGATCTCGCGGGAATCCAAAAATTCTTTCCAGGTTCTGATTCGGGCAACTACAGGCAACAAATCATCAGGTATTTCTTCTTCGGGCAAATCAGCCGCTATTTCTAATTTGCCATCAGAATGACTCTCTGATTTTCTTGACACGATGTGGGCAGTAATTGTCTCAAAAATATCAGGGTAAAGTCGATATTGCGCTCTTAGCTCTTCATTATCAACTAAACACTCACGAACAAAGTAAACCGCAGGTTCAACAGTTTTCCAAAACAAATCTAATTTAGTTTCAGAAAAGCGTCTTTGAAAGATGTTGATTTGAACCCGAAACAAGCGATTAATTGGGGGAAGAGTTCCTGAATCAACAACAATAACAAAGCCCAAGACACCAAGTCCTGATACATATGTTGTGTAATGATATCTTTTTCCCTCAACCATTAGGATCTGCCTCCTTGGAAGGAAAAGTTGTAGGGTGCGATGACTGCGTTTATTTTATTATAAATTGATGCCCAAGTCAACCATACAACTCGAACCCCCTGTCATCACATACGAAACTCTTGCAATCTTGGAAAAAATCTGATATCTTATAAAGAGTAAAGATAAAAAAGTCAAAAGCAAAAATGAAGATTAAATTTTAAAATTGAATCTTATATTTTATTTTTTATCTTAATTTATAATCTTTTCTCTTTAATTTTTAATCTTGACGAGCGAAAGCGAGGAATCGTGCCACAAATAAAATCTGCTAAAAAAGCCAAAAAACAATCAGCCAAAAGACGACTTGGCAATGTTGTCACCAAAAACGTAATCAAAAAAGCCAAAAAAGCCGCCTCGGCCGCCTTAGCCAAAAAAGCCGGTGCTGCGGAAGTGAAAAAATTAGTTTCTGTGGTTGATAAAGCCGCCAAAAATCATGTCATTCATAAGAACAAAGCCGCTCGAATTAAATCAAAATATTTAATTCAATTGGCAAAATTAAAGCTAGCTTTACCCAAAAAAGAAAAAGTCAAACCGGTGGTAAAAAAACCAGCCGCCAAGAAAGCTACCAAACCAACCGCCAAATCTGCTGCCAAGAAACCGGCTAAAAAAACTGCGGCAAAAACTGCGAAAAAACCGGCTAAAAAATCATAATTTTTATATTTAGATAAAGCCCGACTTAACTTATCATTCGCCTTTCCAGTATTACCGCGCCCCGCCATGCAAAACAGTTTGCTGGCGTTGCGGGCGGGTTCATGCACGACTCATGATGCGTTTGGTCGTCGGGCTGCACAACCTATTTTTATATAATTTATGGAGTGCAGGAGGGGTATGCGCAATGTGATTCGACCGCGTCTATCATTAGAAAATAAAAGTTCTAAAAGCAAAATTTTTTATAGGTTAGCGCGGTTTTTTGATTTAAGCAAATGGGTTATTTTAATCGCGATTGTGATTTATTTAGGACATTTGTTTGTGGTGAGCATTTTTGCGGTTTCTGGGGCGAGCATGGAGCCAAATTTTCACGACAAAGAATATTTAATCGTCAATAAAACCTTTCGAATTATTGACCGAATTCAACGCGGTGATGTGGCGATTTTTAAATTCCCCGGCGATCCAAACGAGCTTTATATTAAAAGAATAATTGGTTTGCCGGGCGATACGATTGAAATCAAAGATAAAGCGGTTTGGGTTAATGGTCGGAAAATGATTGAAATGTATTTAACTAAAGATATGGTCACGGATAAATTATCAAATCAGCAAAAATGGCATCTGGGTGCCAATGAATATTTTGTGATGGGTGACAATCGCGAAAATTCGAACGACTCGCGGGTTTGGGGCAGTTTACCCAAAGAAAATATTGTTGGCATTGCTAATTTCGTAATTTTGCCAGCAGCGATGGCTGGCAAGATTCCTATCCCTGATTATTATACGAGCTCAAAATAAAATCTAAATTAATGGTTCTTTGAGGGCCATTAGGGTCTGGGTGATAATTTCAATCATTGGATAAAGCCTTTGCGTAAATTTTGGCAAAGTGCCAATTTCGTGATAAGACAAATACCATTCAGGTAAATTAAAGGGGATACGGCTAAAATGATTAGCCCATTCTTTCTCGCAACCCAAAACCACCGCATATGGTAAATAATTAATGAATTCTTCCCGCTGTGCTTCGGCGGCGGTAGTTTGTTTGGGATAACGAATTAAATAACGGCGAAAAGCCAGCCAGTCCGACAAGGCGCGTCGGCCTTTTTTAGTGCGCATCGGCATTTTGCTCGATAAAGCAATGATAAATAAAGCGGCAATTGCAGATCCCGTGAAAACCAAAACTATATAAGGCGGATTGACAAAAGCTGGAGAGATAAAAACTGCCAGCGCTGACAAGAAAAACAATAAAATGCCAAAAATTTGATATCGATAGAGTATCGTTCTGGGGCCTTGGACAAAATAACCTAATTTCGCGATTTGATCATATGCTTTGGCATATATTTTAAAAACTGCCTCGGAAAATAAGACTTTTTCGGGTTGCTCCTCAATACCGGCTAAACTTTCTTTAAAATGGCCTTTGAGCAATTCTTCAGATAAGGCGCGATCAAATGGCTGGGCATCGTTAAATGATTTTTTTTCACCAATATTATAGCCATCGCCTTTTTCAGAAATAACCAAATAGCCACGATTAGCTAAGTCCAAAATTTGGCTGGCAATTTCCGCCGGCCCGATTTTTTGCCGAAATAAAACGCCCACTAAAAGCGGGCTCATTTGATTGGGAGGCCGATCTGAAACTCGATCGGAAATTTCCGGCCCACCAGAACGTCGGCGAATTAAAATCATCGCTAACAAACTTAAGATGATCACGCTCGGCAAAAAGATGGTCGCCGCCAGCCAAAAATCCAAACCAGCTAATCGGATTTCCGTCATTATCTTGACCATAGTCGCCATTTTGATTAAATTTTTATTAAATTTAACTTGGCAGGTAAAGCTACTATACGGCGAGAGATTTTTGGCATAATAATACATAGCGCCATTTTTGACTCGCGCCCCACTCTTGCCTACTCCATGAATTGCATAATGAGATAAATAAACCTGGTTAGCTTTGACATTCTGCGGAAAAACGAGAAAGACCTCAAGGCTATCAATATTAATCCCGGGATTTTTAATCGGCTGAAAGCGCAGTTGATATTGGTTTTCGGTTGGCATAAATTCGGCGGCTTGTTCATATTCAATGCGCCAAGTATCACCCAAATTTGGGCTTGCTAAATCATAGATTAAAATCTGGTTATCAACTTTTCGAATTTTATATTGATCTTTGGAGATTTTCGTGTCTGAACGATAAATTTGTAAATTTGAAATATTTTTGGCATTAATTGCCCAGGCAAAATCAGCCACAAAGCGATTTGAAAAGACAAAATTTTCCTGCACTTTTAGCCGGCCATTGTTACCAAGAATGGCATTAATTTTAAGCTGGCTAAGACTAATTGGTACAAAATTTTCTTGAGCCTGAATAGATCTTGGCCAAAACAAGATCAAACTGGCAAAAATAATTAACAAGCACTTAGACCGGAATTTCACAGCCCCCCTTGTGAGCTCCGATGCGATATCGGAGCGAATTATGAATCATGAATCGCCTCCTCGGCGATCCACCGAAGAGGTGGATTGAGAATAATAGAATAATTAGAAATTAGACTAATTAGGTTAATTAGTTAATTCTGTCCTTATTTTATCATCCCATCAAACCCAAGACAAGCAATTCCAAAGCAAAATCTGGATCAATTTGGCCAGTTTTCATGGCAATTTCCGCCGACATTAATTTTTGATAAATCAGTTTCAGATTTGATAAAGAAAAATTTCTAATCTGTTGCAAACTTTTTTGAATAACAAAAGGGTGCAATCTGGTTTTTTCGCGAATTTGGGCTGATCCCAAACCAGATTCGGATAAGGCCTTTATAATAATCAAATTTCGAAACTGGTACACAATCATGGTATGAATATATAAAGCATTTTCGCCGGCGACGAGTAAATTTTTTAAAATTTGCTGGCTTTTGGCTAAATTTTTCGCGGCTAACGAATCAATAAGCTCAAAAATGCTGGGTGAAAATTGCGGTTTGACCAAGTCACGAACATCTTCCACGTGAATTTCTTTCCTATCTTTATATTCTATAAGTTTGTCAATTTCTAAATCTAAACGACCCAAATCATTGCCAACAAAAAAAGTTAAGGTTTCGGCGGCCTCAAAATCAATTTTGCCACCTTTTTCTTCGACTCTTTTTTTAGCCCAAGTCAAAATCCCTTGGCTTGCGAGAGGCTCAAATTGCCAGACTTTGCCAATTTCAGTGACTTTTTTAAGCACTGGATTTTTTGGGCTAAGTTCTGATTCAACAAAAACCACTGTCACTTCGGCTGGAATTTTGACAATAATTTTGGCAATTTCTTTGGCATCAGTTGGGCTGGCTTTCTTAAGGAAATTTTTCACGATGATGAGTTTTTGGGCTGATAAAAAATTAGTAACGATAAGTGAGTTTTTAAATTGACTCAGGCTCATATTTTCGTCAAATTTTTCAATATTAAACTCAGAACCGGTTTTTTCGACAAATTTTGCTTGAACCTGGTTCATTTTTTCTAAAACGCGAAAATTGTCCTTACCATAGATTAAAAAAATCATAATTTTATTTTTTTCAGTTCTTGCCAGTTGTCGCCAACCGAAATATCAACCTTGATTGGCACGTCTAATTTAAAAACATTTTCCATAATTTCGCGAATTTTAACCGCAGCACTGGCAACTTGGTCTTTGGGTACCTCAAAAACCAATTCATCATGAACCTGTAATAACATTTTTACTTTTGGCTCTTTAATTTTTGATTTTATTTTTATCATCGCCATTTTAATAATTTCCGCGGCTGTGCCTTGCGCCGGCATATTAATCGCCATTCTTTCGGCGGCTTTTTGAACTTGAGACATGCCTGAATGAATTTCTGGCAAATAGCGCTTATGACCTGATAGGGTTTCGACAAAACCGGTTTCGCGCGTCTCGGCAATCACTTCCTCAAGATATTTTTTAATGCCAGCAAAGGCTTGAAAATAGCGTTCAATAAAATTCGCGGCTTCTTTTTGGTTAATGCCCAAGCTTTGTGCTAAACCATAGGCGCTCATACCATATAAAACGCCAAAGTTGACGGTTTTGGCAACCCGTCGTTGTTGCGGAGTTACTTGATTTAAACCAACTCCAAAAATCTCCGCGGCGGTGGCAGCATGAAAATCTTCACCCTCTTTAAAAGCTTTGATGGCTTTTTGATCATCTGCCAATGACGCCATCACCCTTAATTCAATTTGGGAATAATCTGCGGAAACAATTTTATTGCCAAGACTAGCGATAAAGGCTTTGCGAATTTCCCGTCCCAACTCAGTTCGAATCGGGATATTTTGCAAATTTGGCTCAGAAGATGACAATCTGCCCGTGGCTGTAATGGTTTGATTAAAACTGGTATGCAGCCGACCAGTTTCGGGATTGATTAATTTTGGCAAGGCGTCTAGATAAGTATTTTTAAGTTTGGTCATTTCTCGATAATCGCGGATTAGGTCAATAATTTCGTGCTTGCCTTTGAGTTTTTCAAGTTCAGAGGCGGCCGTAGAATGACCAGTTTTGGTGCGCTTAACCTGAGTCAAAGGAATTTGTAATTTTTCGAACAAAATTTTTGAAAGCTGCTGGGTGGAACTAATATTAAATTCCTCACCGGCTAATTTCCAAATTTTAGCTTTAAGTTTTTCAATCTTCAAGCTAGTCTGGCGGGATAATTGCTTAAGGAATTTAGCATCAACCTTGATGCCGGCTAATTCTATTTCGGCTAAAACTTTAATTAAAGGCATTTCAATTTGATAAAAAAGCTGATCAAGTTTTTCTTCGCTAATTTTGGGCTTAAAAATATTGACCAATCTGAGCGTAATGTCAGCGTCTTCACCAGAATATTGGGCGATTTTGGCAGTTGGCACCTCGGTTAATGATTTTAAATTTTTACCTTTGCCGATCAAGTCTTCAATCGGAATCATTTCCACGCCTAATTCCGCAAAAGCGATTTGGTCTAAGTTGTGAGCGCGGGTGTGTGGATTTAATAAATAGGACGCAATCATCGTATCAAAACTAAGCGGCGTCAATTCAATGCCATTTCTTTTTAAAACTAGATAATCATATTTTAGATTATGGCCGAATTTGGCAATTTTCGGATTTTCCAAGATTGGTTTGAGTTTTTTAAGCCAAGCTTGACCATGGTCGTTATCAACCGGAATATAAAAGGCTTTTTTTTCTTCAAAACTGACCGAGATTCCTAATAATTTGGAGGAGATTGCGTCAAGCCGGTCAGTTTCAGTGTCAATGACAATCCCTTTTTGCTGGGAAAGTTTTTGGCAGATTTGCTCAAATTGATCATTGGTTACTATTAAAAGATATTCAGCTTCAGTTTTGTGGATTGGGATATTTTTTGGGGTGGTTTTGGTTTTTTCAACGGCGGCCTCAAACAAGTTTGTTTGGCTGGTTTGTCTGGCGCCGGGAATTCTGGTCATTAAACTTCTAAATTCTAATTCTTGGAATAAATTGGCAATTCGGGTACGGTCAAAATCGCCAAAAGCGCATTTTGCTAGTTGAATTTCTAGTGGTACATTTTGATCGATGGTGACTAGTTTTTTGGCTAATTCAGCCTGTTTTTCTGCGCCGGTTAAGAGCTTTTGGAGTTTAGGCGAAAGTTCGTCGAGGTTTTTGAAAATTTGTTCAATTGAGCCGTATTTTTCAATTAATTCCTGGCCGGTTTTTTCACCAATCCCCGCCACGCCTGGAATATTATCAGATTGATCGCCTCTCAAGGCTTTAAAATCGATCAGGCTCGTTGGTGGGAGCTGGTAGCGTTCTTGAACTAAATCTTCATCATAAATGGCGGTATCAGTTAAACCGCGTTTCATGGTGTAAACTTTGGTTTTAGGGTTAACTAATTGCAAAGTATCAAGATCACCGGTAACAATAATAACTTCATCAACTAATTTTTGGGTCTTGGCTGCAAAAGTGCCAATAATATCGTCGGCTTCAAAACCAGCCTTTTCGATCACTGGCACACTAAAAGCTTCAATAATTTCTTTAATTTTGGGAATTTGATCGTATAATTCCTGAGGCGCGGCAACCCGTTTGGCTTTGTACTCTTTAAAAGCTTTATGCCTGAAAGTTGGTTTTTTAATATCAAAAGCCGTCACTAAAAAATCCGGTTTTAAGTCCCGAATCATATTCAAAAAAATCATGCAGAAACCATAAACCGCATTCACCGGCTGACCAGATTTTGTGGTAAGATGCGGAATTGCATGAAAGGCGCGGTGCACAATCGCTGGCGCATCGACTAAAACTAATCTTTTTTTAGTTTTGGACATCAAACCTCTGGAAAATTTCTAATTTCTAATTATTCTAATTTCTAAACAAATCCCAATGTTTAAATTCCCAATAACTAAATTCAGATATTTGAAATTGAGTAATTGGGTATTCATTAGGTCAATTAGAGTAATTAGGTTAATTGAACTAATTATACCTATTCTATTTTACCAAAAAAAGCCCGCTGAAGCGAGCCCATCATCGATTTATTTAAAATTAAGGGCTATTTTTTCAAATGCTTTTTGAGTTCATCGCGGACGATTTGGCGTTCGTCCCAAGGGATTTTTTTATCACCCACCGCCATACACATTTCCGCCCCTTTGCCGGTAATGACCACTAAATCATCTTTTTCAGCCAGTTGAATCGCTTTTTTGATCGCTTTTTGGCGATTTAAAATTTTGTAATAATCTTGACCCAGCACCATTTTTTGATTTTTTTTGCCACGCGGCACACCGGCGGCGACTTGATCAATAATGTCTTTAGGCCTTTCGTGATAGGGATCTTCGTCAGTGACAATCACAATATCAGTCCATTGCGAAGCTAAAGCACCCATAATTGGTCGTTTGGTTTTGTCGCGGTCGCCAGTGGCACCTAAAACTGAAATAATTTTCCCGGGCACCAAAGGCTTGACGGTTTGGTAAATTTTTTGCAAAGCATCTGGGGTGTGGGCATAATCAACAATCACCCCAAAATCCTGGCCTTCTTCTATTTTTTCCATTCGCCCTGGTACCTGCACTAATCTTTCCAAGCCTAATTTAATATATTTGAGGTCAATATTTTGAGACAAACCAACGCAAATAGCAGCTAAGGCATTTTCAATGTTGAATTTGCCAGGCAAAGCTAAAACAAATTCCGCTGAGCCAAAAGGTGTTTCGACCACAAATTGGCTGCCGGCAATATCTGAAAAAGTGTGGCGAGCAATAATTTCATGGTCAGCTTTGGCGCGCGGTCCAATTCGATATGAATATTTTTTATCAGCCGGAAATTGCCAAAAATATTCAAAGGTTGGGTCTTCGGCGTTTATGACCGAGACTTTTTTCACGCCTGGTTTGCGTTCAAATTTCATTAATTTGGCAAATAATTTACCTTTGGAGTCGCGATATTCAGTCATAGAGTGGTGATAATCTAAATGGTCGTGCGTTAAATTTGTAAAAGCCAAAATATCATAAGGAATGCCCCAAACCCGATTTTGATCAATGGCGTGAGAAGTGGTTTCCACAACCACATATTGGCAATCAGCTTTGAGGGCTTTGGCTAAAAAACTCTGCAGATGAAAAGCGGAAATCGTGGTCATCTTGGTTAAGTTTGGCCAAAGCTCATCGCCGATTCGAAAATTAACCGAACTTATGTGCGCGGTTTTATAACCAGCGCCCTGCAAAATTGAACTAATTAAATTAACAACCGTAGTTTTGCCGTTGGTGCCGGTGACGCCGATAATGATCATTTTTTGAGCGGGAAAACCAAAACGGACACAGGCAATCCGGCTCTGCATAAGGTGATAAAAATTTATAAAACCTGAGGGGAGAATTTTTTTCAAAAATTGTTTAATTTTATACATTGAAGCTCCAAAAACTCATTATTTTTAGGGTGAAACCTCGGCGAAATTACGATCGCGATTGGGATTTAGACGGGTTAAAACTTTCTCCTCAAAAAACTCAAACCGCGATAAAATTGATATAAAACATGCACAAAAACCAAATCAAAACCGCCCAAGTAATTTACTCGCTCGCCACCAAAACCCAATTTAAAACGCGTCAAACCCAACCATTTGTGGTGAGATTGGTCAGCAGGCGCCACGCCCCAAAAATCATAAAATTTCTGGCCATTTTTTTGAGCGTCTTGAATTGCTTGCCATTGTAATAAATGAGGCGCCATAACCTGGTGGAATTTTGGCAAACTGCCGCCATGCAAATAACAGGCATCGGAACCGAAAAATGAGACTAGAATTCCCGCCACCACCTCATTTTGATGTTCCGCCAGATATAATTTCGCTCGGCCATTTTTACCAAAAACCCTTAATAATTTATCATAATGCTCTTTTTTGAAAATATCGAATTTTTGATTTTGGCTCGTCTCAGATAAAATTTTATAAAATGCCTCGATGTCTTGACTGAAGTTTTCGGAAACTCGAACCTGAACGCCTCTTTTTTCCGCTAACCGGATATTGTAGCGGGTTTTATGATGCATTTGGGCTAACAATTTTTCAGGAGATATTTCCAAAGGTAAAACTAAAGTTGAAGCAGGCTGAATCCCGGGTGATTTTTTAAATTTTTCGGGAATTTGAAGCTGATATGGTTTTTTGACCTTGGGTTCAATTTTGAGGAAAATCGCTTTTTCTTTTTTGGCAATTTGCGCAATTTTAGCAAAAAGCGCTTGGCCAATTTTTAAATCCCAGTTGCGAATTCCCAAAACTGGACCGCGCGGACAATATAACCAACTCAAATTGCGAGGCAGTTTATGTTTAATAATAAGTGCTATGGCAATTATTTTATCATTTTCAATGATTTTAAGGCGAAAAGCGCGATTGCCTAATGATTCTTGAAAATCACCCCATTCCCAACTTTGCAAAAAACTGCCCAATTCTGAGGTTTGGACAAAATTATTCCAATTTTCTTGATCGCAAATTTCAGCTGGTAAAATTTCCATTAATTTCGGCTTTCTCTTTTCTCTAATTTTATCATTTCAAGCTAAAAATGACAAGAAAAAAGCTGGCAAAAGTTCTGTGAGCAGAATTGTTGCCAGCAATTAGAAAAAAATGTTGAATAATTATTATATTATAGGGAAATTGAAGAAGTACTTTCAGAGGGCAAAACTGCTGGTGGACGCAACATAAAATGTATATCCCGGGCTATTGTCTGGTCAGTATCTTGATCGGATTGTTTGTCAGAAATGCGCATAAGCCGTCTTAATCTCACAACCCCAGAACAAAGATTTTGTCTTTCAATATCGGGTAGTTTTTGATACCATCTCCGAATATCAATTACCAATGATGCTGAATGCATATTCCTGTTTGGCAAAAGGTCCGGGACTGCCTGGGGTCCGTTCTGATTCCAGCCAAAAATACGTAAAGCCTCTTCCATCATCAATTCAATTTCATTTTTTGGCAATTGTTTTTCTTGGGCTTGAAGATAAAAAGGTTCAAGTGCTTCCTCAATCGCTTTAAAATCTTTTTGGGCTTGAAGAATTTCTCTGGTTTGGTCTATATCAGTCGCAGTATTTTCCGACACTTTATCTGCCTCCCTTCCGAGATATTTACATTATATCATTCCAATGTTTAACCGTCTATTTCCTTTTAAATCGAATGGAAAAATGGTAAAATGGCTTTATGAAAATTTTAGGGATTGAAACCTCTTACGACCCCGCAAAGTCCCGACAAGTCGGAACAGCGGGGCAAGTGAAACCGCGACAACTTATTCTTGGCATCGAAACTTCATGTGACGAAACAGCAGCAGCGGTTGTTAAAGTAGGTTCTGAAATTGAGATTCTGTCTAATGTCGTTGCCTCGCAAATTAAATTACATCGCCAATACGGCGGTGTTTTTCCTGAATTAGCCTCCAGAACTCATTTAGAAAATATTTTACCAACCATTAATTTAGCGTTAAAAAAGGCTCGGACTAATTTTGCCGAACTCGAGGCGATTGCCGTCACGGTCGGGCCGGGTTTAATTGGCTCACTTTTGATGGGGGTGGAGACTGCTAGAACCTTGGCATATAGTTTCAAAAAACCTTTAATCGGCATAAATCACCTAGAGGGGCATCTGGCGGCTAATTTTGTTGATAAAAATTTAAAACAAATTGAATTTCCGATTATTTGCTTAATCGTGTCGGGCGGGCATACTAGTTTAGTATTAATGCGTAAATTGGGAAATTATAAAACGATTGGCCAAACCCGAGATGATGCGGCCGGTGAAGCTTTTGATAAGGTGGCGCAGTTGTTGGGCTTAGAATATCCTGGAGGACCAGCAATTGAAGTCGCAGCTTTAAAAAGTAGAAAATTAGAACTTAAAATTAAACTTCCAAGACCGATGATTGACAGCGAAGATTTTGATTTTTCGTTTTCCGGACTTAAGACCGCAGTTTTAAGGCTGACTAAAGAATTAGGACCTAAAAAAATCCAACAATTTAGAAACGAAATCGCGGCTGAATTTCAACAGGCAATTGTGGATGTTTTGGTCGCAAAAACCTTGAAAGCGGCTCAAAAATATCAGGCGAAAACTATTTTGCTCTCTGGCGGCGTCGCGGCAAATTCAGCTTTAAGGAAAAAATTAGAAGCTGAAACCCTTAATTCAAAAGCTAATTTTTTGATGCCGCCCAAAAATCTCTGCACAGACAATGCGGCGATGATCGCGGTCGCCGCGGCTTTAAAAATTAACACAAAATCCGCCGCTCAAGAATTTAATAAAGGGTGGCAAAAAATCTCCGCGCAATCTAATTTAGAGTTGAGCTAATTATTAAAATCAGCTATAATAAAATTACATTATGAATAAAGAATTGTCTAAACAATACGAGCCGAAAAAAGTTGAGCCTGAAATTTATCAATATTGGGAAAAAGGCAAATTTTTTGAAGCTAATATTGATACCGGCAAAGAACCATTCTGCATGATGATTCCGCCTCCAAACGTGACCGGTGAATTGCATATGGGTCATGCTTTAAACAATACGATTATTGACAGCTTGATTCGCTGGCAAAGGATGAAAGGCAAAAACGCTCTCTATCAGCCAGGTACTGATCATGCCGGCATTGCCACTCAAAACAAAGTTGAGCAAAAATTAGCCAAAGAAGGCAAAACCCGCTTGGATCTTGGCCGAAAAAATTTTGAGAAAGAGGTTTGGAACTGGAAAAACCAATACGAAAAAAGGATTTTGGGCCAGCTAAAAACTTTGGGCTGTTCGTGTGATTGGCAACGCAACCGCTTTACGATGGATGCCGAATATACTGAAGCGGTCATGACCGCCTTTAAACATTATTATGATAAGGGTTGGATTTATCAAGGTACGCGCGTAGTTAACTGGTGCCCGCGTTGCGCAACTTCAATTTCCGATATTGAGGTCAAACACAAACCGCAAAAAACTCTCTTATATTATTTTAAATATGATTTAAAATTTCCGATTACCATCGCCACCACCAGGCCAGAAACAAAACTTGGCGACACTGGCGTGGCAGTGCATCCCAAGGACAAGAGATATAAAAAATTTATTGGCAAAACTTTTCAAATTGATTTTGCCGGCCAAAAACGCGAGATCAAAGTGGTCGCCGATTCTTCGATTAATCGCAAATTTGGCACCGGGGCAGTGGGCTTGACGCCAGCGCATTCAATAATTGATGAAAAAATCGCGGACAAAAATCACTTGGAAAAAATCAAGATAATTGATGAAAAAATTAGAATGACTGAAGCTGCTGGCAAGGATTTTGTCGGTTTGCGGCCAAAAGCAGCTCGCGAAAAAGTTGTCGCCTGGTTGCGCGATCAAAAATTAATATCAAGGGAAGTTGAAATCGAGCATAATTTATCACTTTGTGATCGCTGTTCAACTACGGTTGAACCTTTGCCGTCTTTGCAATGGTTTTTAAAAATGTCGCAATTGGCTAAACCCGCCATTGAAGCTGTAAAAACGGGGAAAATTAAATTTCACCCCGCATTTTGGAAAAAAGTGTATTTGGCTTGGATGGAAAATATTGAAGATTGGTGCATTTCCAGACAGCTTTGGTGGGGACACAGATTGCCGGTATGGCACAAACAGGAAGAAATCCGAAATCCGAAATCCGAAATCCTAAACAAATCCCAATTTCAAAATTCCAAAAGTTTAGAAATTAGAAATTCGGATTTAGACATTTATGTTGGCGATAATCCGCCTGAAGGTTATGAACAAGTTGAAGATGTTTTAGACACTTGGTTTTCATCAGCCTTGTGGCCGTTTGCGGCTCTGGGTTGGCCGCAACCATCGCCGGTTTTTCAATATTATTTTCCCACCCAAATTTTGTCAACCGCCCGTGATATTATTTTCTTATGGGTGGCGAGAATGATTTTTTCCAGCTTGGAGTTAACTGGCGAGATTCCCTTTCGCGATGTTTATATCCATCCGACAATTTTTAATATTGAAGGCAGGCGCATGTCTAAATCTTTAGGCACTGGTGTTGATCCTTTGGAATTAATTAAAAAATACGGTGCAGATGCGGTTAGATTTGGTTTGCTCGCACAAAATACTGGGGTTCAGGATTTAAAATTTTCCGAAGACACCATCGCGGCTGGTGCAAAATTTGCGAACAAAATTTGGAATGCGGTCAGATTCGTGCGCATGAATTTGGAAATTTCCGACACCAAACTCCAAAAAATGGACAAAGCCCCAAAAGCGATTACTGACCACGATAAGAAGTTTCTCAACAACTTGAATAATATCATCAAATCAACTGATAATAATTTGACGAATTTCCGCTTTGGCCAGACTGCCCAAGAATTATATAACTTTTTCTGGCATACTTTTTGCGATCAATATTTGGAATATTCCAAAGAGCAGATGAAAGACGAAAAGCTCAAAAAAAATACCCAAAAAATTTTATATTACACCATTTGCCAAAGTTTGAAATTAATGCATCCGATTATGCCATTTATTACCGAAGAAATTTGGCGTGAACTCGGTCAAAAAACGCCATTGATAATTTCTGAGTGGCCGAAAAGTCAGTAAACGGTTAACAATCAACAGTTAATAACTCTGTGGTCCGAAATAGAGATTGGGGATTATGCCCGCCAAGTCTTAGAACTCACCTTTTCAGTATTACCGCGCCCGCCATTACTACGCTCAGGCGTTGCGGGCGGGTTCATACACGGTTCGTGCTGCGAATATCAGCGGGTTGCACACCAATTATATTAATTTTCTGGAGTGCAGGAGGGGATTTTGAAGAAAAAAATTTTAATAATTTTAGGCATTATTCTAGTTCTCGTGGGAATTTTTTTCGCGACTAAACCATACCGAACTAGTTTAGCTGCAACATATCTTAGTTTGGGTGATAAATTAATGGAAAACCAAGAATATCCGGAAGCGAAGACCCAATATTTAAAAGCGCGCTTGCTTTTACCTGGTAATTTTGGGGTGACTTTTAAAGTGGCCGAAACATATGAAAAATTGGGAAATTATCAATTATCCTATTCCTATTATAATAAAGCTAGGAAAATCTTACCAAATGACCCGAAAACATATTTAGCAATGGCAAATATCAATTGGCGAAATAATAATTTAGACAAAGCGGTCGAGATTTTAAATAAAGGACTTGACAAAATTTCTAACAACAACGATCGCCAACTTTTACAAATTAACCTGGGTAAAATTTATTTAATTAAAAAAGATTCCGCCAAAGCGAAAACTGCTTTTTCTGATACTGGTTCTAATTATTGGCTAGGAATTTATTTCGCCTATCTCGGTGATTACCAAAGCGCTAAAAATTATTTTAGAAAAGAAACAACTGATAACGCCAAACTTTTTAACCAAGCGACAGTAAAAATTATTAATACCAAAAGCGAGCCAACCCAAAAAGCGATTTTGGCCCAGATGCTAAATCAAACTGGTGAAGCCAGACTTGCGCTTCCAATTCTTAAAGATTTGGTTCAAAAAAATCCCGAATATCGGGATGCCTGGATATTTTTAGGTTATTCGAATTTAGAATTAGGAAATTCCAGTGAAGCCCTTGCTGCGCTCGAAACTGCCCAAAAATTAGACCCGATATATCCCCTAACATATGAACTCTTGGCCAAGCTCTACCAAAATAAAGGTAATGAGGCAAAAGCCAAAGAATATTTAGACCGCGCTAACGCTCTCAAATAAAACTTATTCGAGTTTATGGACTTTTGATGCCAAATAAAATGCTGCGAATTGGCGGATCGGAAACTTCAAGATTGGCATTAATCACTTTGCGCACAGTTTGACCGGTGACTTCAACCGAACCTGCGGAGCCAGTTAAACGAATTGCAATAACGCGGCCGGAAATACCGCGATTTAAAATTTCAATTTTTTGTAAAGTGCCGACATTGGTTTCGGCATTATTGGCAAAAATTTTTGATAATTCATCGCGACTAAAAACTTTACTGGACCATTTCCACCAGGGCGAATCTTCTTCCCATAAACTTGGCACTGCTCTCAAATATGGCCGTGGACTACCACCCCAAACATTTTCATTATTTTCCGTATATCCACCAGAAGTGGAATGATAATAAGTGGGAATGACTTCGGCGCCATATACAACAACTTGGCCGCTGGTTTCGTCAACGGCTTTGTCTGTTTCGGTTGATTGATGCTTTTTACCTAAATAAACTTGAAAACGCGTCGTGTCATCAACATCAAAAACTGCTTGAGGCTTGATGGCTCGAAAAGCATATGACCTGGCCGCGATAGCTTGCGCTTTTAAGGCTTCAGCGGGCCAGGAATGCGGCATTTCCGAAGGCACGACGCCTTTGAGATATTGCTCAAAACTGACAATATTAATCGTGTATAGCGAGCCACCAATATTTTTAACCTGCATTGCGCCGTAATATTCATTATAACCCGACATTTTATAATCCACCCGCAACACGCCAGCAGCTGTCAAAGGTGCTATGGTGACATCGCCGGGATTAGTGATGGTGGCGAGATTTTTACCCGAAGCATCAAAAATTGTAATTTGATTTTGAGAAATATTGGCACAGCCATTTTCGGGTATTGTCCTGGCTAAGACCTTGGCCGATCCCGCGAGGCTGCAAATTTTTCCACCCGCCCCACCCAAAACTAAGCCGACACGAATTTTTAAACTGGCAGTATTTTTATTGGCAAGGTGAGTATTTTGATAATAATAACTCAAAATCTCTTGATAATTTTTACCTAATTTTGCTAAACCGCGCGCGCCATACTGGCTCATGCCAATGCCGTGCTCGGTGCCGCCGCCGGTAAAAATAAAAGTCTCGCCTGAGGCGGAATTTTGAGAAACAAAATCCCGTTCCAATAAAGAATTAATATGTTGCAATCTTAATAAATACTCTTGAATTTTGGAAGCGCGCAAATCCAAACTGCTTAAGCCTTGTTGCTTGGCAGATAGTTCCACCGCCAACAAAGCCATTCTGCCGGCAATCTCTTGTTGTTGAGATTTGAGATCGGAAATTTGGTCATCAAATAATTTCTCCCGCCTTGAAATTAGAGACAAAACTCGATCAATTTGACCGATTTTTCTGATTCGATCTTCAACCATAATCTGGGTTTCATCTTTGCCTTTTAAAAGATCAAAAAAATGCCCGGCATCGACATAATATGTGATATAAAAAAGCTTATCGTCAAAAACCAAATAGAGTTCACGAAGAAGTGCTTTCCGCTGGCTAGCTAATTTAGGGGTAATAATTTTTAGCTTGGCTTTTTTGGTTTGCAGGCTGGTGATATCTTGATCTATTTTTTGCTGCTGAGCTTCGAGATCTTTGAGTTTAGTGTCAAAATTGATAAATTTTTCTTCTAAATCCGAGACTTGGCTTTCATAAACTTCGCGGTCAGATTTAATTTTTTCAAGCTGTGTTTCGGCTTGGCTTTTTTCGCTATCAACCGTTTGGTTGGCGTGAATTGATTGAGTCAGAAAAATACCTGCAAAGAGAAAAAGGACGAATAATATTTGAAGAATTTTTTTGAATTGTCGATGCACTTGCCCCACCTTTTTAATTCAAGATTTATATTCTAATTTGACATTTTTAGTCAATTTTATGGTATATTATAAATAGTAAAGAATCAAATTTGCTTAGCCTCGCGACGAGGATTATTTTGAGGTTATATATAAAATTCCAAATTGCAACAACCGATGACCAATCAAATTACAAATTCCAATCACCAAATAAAATTTGACTTAGAGGAACGTACCTCAAACTTCGGGAAAGAGATAATTAATTTTTCTAAGGGCATTAAAATAAATCCAATTAATAATCCAATAATTAACCAACTGGTAAGATCCGGAACAAGCGTTGGAGCAAATTATTGTGAAGCAAATGAATCAAATTCAAAAAGGGATTTTATCCATAAAATATCTATTGCCAAAAAGGAAGCTAAGGAAACCATGTATTGGCTTGGCCTGATAAGTAGTGCCGAACCAACCAAAGAAAATGATGCAAAGCAGTTACGTAAGGAAGCTCACGAATTAGTCTTAATATTTTCATCAATAATTAAAAACAAGAAATAAATTCGCACCTGAATATTGGACATTGATTGGTGATTGAAATTTGATAATTGGAATTTATCCTAATTGGGGGGGGCTTTGAAAAAATCAACGAAAATCATTTTAATCGCTTCTGGAACAGTAATATTAGTAAGCGTTATTTTGATTGTGATTTTTGCCTATATTTCAAAGGCTAGCCCAAACACACCAGAACCAGGACAGCCGAATTTAAAACTACCACCAAAACCTACAAATGTTAAAGCCGAGCTGGTTAATGTCCCGGGTAAGGGAAAAGCCATTTATATAACATGGGAAGCGCCTGAAACATACAATATTACTATTACAACATCTACACCGACTCTTCCTTCTCGCCCTGGCGAAGGCACCACGCCTCAACAAACCCCAAAAACATATGATTATCATTTTGAAGTTACCATAAACAAAACTTCGCTTTTTAATGGAAAACCTCAAATTGTAGATGGAATTGTGCCCAGGGACCAAGAAGGTGCTTTTAAAATTGGGAAAAATCGATTTAGATATCAACATTTTATTACTTACTCGGATCGAGAACAAAGTTATGGTGTTACAACTATTGCCTCCGGGCAAATCGCCGGATTATATGATAGACCAAATTCTATACCCGTTTATACATCTTATAAACCCACCAACCAATCAGATGATGACCTTGCCCGCAATTTAGCCCAAAAATACAGCCAAGCCTGTTCGGATCTTAACGAATTATATAAACCAAGCAATCGTTCAAAATATTGGTATGATGTCAGCAAAGCCGAAGCCCGGATTCAAGCATTTATTGGAGGCAGTGGTACTGCAATTACCCCATCTGAATTAACCGAAGATGGCATTAAATTATATTATCAATTGCAAAATGAGGTTGCAGACGCGAATGCTAATTTAAACGAGCTAAGCGGACGAGGTTGGGATGATGCACATTCATTTCCAAGTATCGCAATGTGCGGACCAAGACAGGTGAATATTACAACTTTTGGCAAGATGAAGGAAGAATTAGCAATTTTATCCAAGTCTGCACCTGGTGCGGGACCAAGTGCTGGAGTAGTTACGGGCGGCAGTGATTGCACACAAAGCAACTTATTAGAAAAAATTAGCTGCGATATTGTTACGGGAATTCTTAATTTTTTAGCCCAATCCTTTGATTTTGCTTTAAATTTGGTCAAAGATTGGTCAGGTATTTCAGATTCTCCGGCAACAACCCCAACAACCTCGCCTATACCAACTCCCTCCACAGCCCCATCTACTACTCCCTAAATTAATAATTTATTTAAATTAATATAATATGAATAAAACCAAAAAGATTTTTCTAATTTATTTAATTATTTTTATGCTTTCTATTTTTATTTTACCGAAAGCAATCTTTGCACAAAGTTCAGCGGATAACCAGCAGAATGCCAACCAAACAAATACCACTAATTCTACAAATTCCACCAATCCTCTCCCGGGTACGGTTGTCACTGGATCAAACGACCCAACAGCCGCCGAACATCGCAGCCTTTCGACACAATTAAGGAAAAATAATTTTATTAAAGAAGCTTGGAAGTATGTTTTAGCCCTTTTAAATGCTGTCGTAGTTTTAGGTTTAATTTTTATCGCCTTGGCTAATATGTTGAGAATTAATGTTGAAACATATGAAATCAGGCGAATGCTACCGGCAATTATTATCGGTGTAATTTTAGCGAACTTTAGCTATTTAATTTGCCGAGTAATGGTTGATTTTACCCAGGTGTTAGCTGACTTTTTTATTAAAGGCGTTACCGGCCAAGATCTTTTGGTTGTTTTTGGTTTCGCGGATTTGGCGCCGGGTGATACTGCACCAACTGTGGGGACAATGCTTAAAGTTTTAATGGCATTTAACATTGGCGGCGGGGTTATTACAGGTGTTGCGACTGGCGGTTTAGGCGGAGCACTTTTTATCATTGGTGGCGCTTTTTTAATTATTGGGGTACCATTTTTATTAATTTTGTTTATTGGTTTGTTGTTGGCAGTTCGAATTTATATGATTTGGGCATTAGTAATCTTGTCGCCAATCGCCTTTTTCGGCTTATTTTTTACGCCAATAACTAAATTCACTTGGCAAACCTGGTGGAGCATGTTTGTACGCTGGATCTTTTTTGCCCCGTTTTCTTTTGTTTTTATTAAATTAGCAACAATTGTGGCTAAATCCAGCTGGCCTGAGGGCTCTGGCCCAGGTTTTGCAAAATGGTTTTTTGGGGTAGTGCTTTTTGCTTTAGCAATTTATATTCCCTATATGCTCGGTGGGAAAATCGTTTCCGGCTGGACCGGTTTATGGAAAAGCGCCGCTAGATACGGCGCAATCGGGTTAGATAAAGGTAGAAAAGGGGTTGGGGCCTGGGTTACTGGCAGATATAAAGACGAAAATAGGTGGCAAAATAAATTTGGAAAGGCTTTAATGTTTAGCCCATCAGTTGTTTGGGCTGATAGAGTAAAACAGTCGCAAAAAGACGTTGAATTAGCAACGCGCACCGGTCCACTCAGATCCATCGGAGGAAAGAGATCTTTAACTGAAACAAGAATTGGGTTTGGAGAAGCAATGGCCGGCAAAGATCTTGCATTATCAGAAAGTATTTTTACTGCTGCACCAACGAGAAACCCAAATGTCAATAGGTCGGGAATTGATGAATACATCCAAAACAAAGCAGCTAACCCCAAATATCAACTTGCCGGCGACGATGCAATATTAATTGCTGGAGAATCATGGATAGGCGAAGCGAAAAGGCAAGCGCAACAAGGAGAAGCTAATGCTCAAACTTTAATGTGGCGCCATTTTAATAATGCTGGGGTTGATTTAAATAATCCCCTCACCAAACAACAGGAAAAAAACCAGTTCTTAAAAGAAGCCAAGGAATCCTATGACGCTGGCTATAAACGGACCCAATCGGTTGCGGGAACTGTTATTGGACAAGTTGAACCACCTCCGGGCGGTGGACCCATAGCTGGTGGTCCGGGTGGTCCCGAAGGTCCATCAACTCTACCAAATTTTAATAAGGAATTAGAAATTTCCGAACCATTAAGGGTTCATCTTCAACCTGAGATAGAAAGCGGCAGATTAAAACTAAGTGATGTCAGAGCCGCTATTAGAGAACTGGAAAATCCATTGGCAGGAGACTCAAGCTTTGTAATGAATAGGGCTTTTAGTTTTGTCCAAAGATATACCCCGACCGAAAAAGTTGAAATCGGACACTTAAAAGGAAATCGAGAAGAATTGCTTAAACATTTACAAAATATGGAAAGTTTGGGAAGAGCGATTAAAGATAATCCTGGGGTAACCCCGGAAGTCATTAAACAAAAACATTTAATAAACTTAACGCAAGACTGGGATGTTGGGCAAATTCATGATACAATTTCGGGTGCAACTCAAGGAAAAACCCCTGAAGGAATCCGGGCTGCTTTAAATGAAGATACATTAAAAGTACCGTTAAAACAGAAAGTTTTGACATATTTAACTACCTCGGGTGTAGGTGTCGAACAAGCCAAAAAACAACTTGATGCAACTTATGGTGATCTGGTTGATAATCTAAGCAAGTTACCTGCAGGAAGAACAACTCGTAGCGCAACCTCTGAAATATTATTAAGATATACAAAACCTACTCTAAAAGTTACTGAAACACCTGGTCCTGCTCCAATTCCCAATAAACCTGCTGCTCCCGCCTCTGCATCAACACAAGCTCCCGGCGCTCCCGGTGGCACTGCTCCTGCCACGTCAGCAAAAACCAACCCTACCAATTCTGCGGCTCCTGAAGTTAGCGGCAAAACACCTTTCACCGATAAAGATATTGAGAATTTAACGAACCAGATTAATGTTGAGCGTGCATCTGGTAATTTCGAAAAGTCTTATCAGCTAACAGAAACTAGAAATAAAATGATTGAAGAAAGAAAAATGAAATAAAATAATACAATAAAAAGAAAAGGAATAAATATGTTTAGATTATTTGGTGGTGGTCGCGGACCAGAGGGTATGCCAGACCATTCAACTGTCGGGCCAGAAGCTGAAAGATCCAATACGCCACCTCAACCTCCCCAAGATACTCCACAAACCCTAGACCCTTCTGAACCCTCAATAACAAATCAACCAGAAACAGGAGAAAATATTTTTATAGCTGTTCCCAAAGAATTAGCGCAAGAAGTTTTACCTACCATTCAATATATTTACAAAAATAATATAGATAAATTTATATTAAAAAGAAGCCACGATCCAATCGCTACATTATTAAATCCGGAGCGAATTAAATCCGCAGGAGAAGAAAGACGGATCGACCAACTCGCTGAGGAAAAAATTACCAAAGGCGAAGCCGAAAACCTCGATGAAGCAAGACAAAAATTACTTTATGAACATATTTATGCACCACCGATGGCTCAGCATCTTGATCAATTAAGACGAGGATTAGGCGCAGAAGAGAAAATAAATTTAACTTTTTTGACGGACAATTTACAAAGCCGGTTTGATCATGAAGATGGAGTAGCAAAGGGCGATCTAAAACACTGGAGTTACGAAAAACACGGAGGAAAGGGTCCATCAAAAGAAACGGTCAAAAAATCCGAAAAAGAACGCGATAAAATGGATCGATTTTTAAAGGAATTGGCTAAGTTAATTCCGCCTAAATCATAAGAGGAAGAAAATGAATATATCGCCAGAAATGTCGCCAGAATTATTATCCCATGAAGGAAAACCAGTCTTTGCTGATTCACCAGAAACAGGTGATAATAGGTTAAAGATTGAATTCGCGGGGTTTGACCATGAAAAAGCCCCCATCAACGAATCGGAAATTAAAGATAAAGTTGCATGGCTAAAAGATGGCTTAGACAAAGAAGATCTCCAACCAGGATTGGTTGAGACTCTAATTAGCAAAATAGAATATAATCCTGTTCAAGTAGAAATTGATGAAAAATATGGTCTTGAGGGTAATGGGGCGCCTCATAAAGCTGCTGCATATTGTTATTTCATGGAAGGCAAAATTGTTTTTTATGACGCAGTTGCAAGTTGTAAAAGTTTTAATTATATTTTAGCCCACGAATTCGGTCATTTGGTTGCGACCCAAACCATGACCGAACCAGCCCGAGCCACATATTTAGCCAAGCGTGCCGATTTGTTGGCACAAGGAAAAATCCAAGACACGAGATATGTTGCCGGCATGAACGAAGATCTCAAGGATGGCGAAAGATTGGCTGAAGATTTCGCCTTATTAATGACTGATCAAAAAATGAATCGGGAATTAAGTCAGGCCCTAAAAGAAGCTATCAGGTCCAATTCGGCCGAACAAACTAAAATTAATTTACAAGCATCAATCGAGCGAGCCAAAAATATTCCTGACCAAGATAAACGTTTTGAAGATTCAAGTTTGATGGGAAGTTTAGAATATCCACGCAAGAAAAAACCCGGCGAAATATAAAAACAGGTTATAGCTTTTAGGTTTCAGTTTCTAGAAAAAACCAAAAACCGACAACTATAAGCTAGCAAATAGAATCTAAAAAGGGAAATATGCAATTTGAGGTGCCGCAAAAAATTGATTTAGAAGACAAGGTAATCGGACCACTAACTTTAAAGCAGTTCTTTTATCTTTTGGCAGGTGGGATGCTTGATTATATTTGGTTTCGATTTTTCAGTTTTGCTATTTTCGTGATTTTGGCTTTGCCCACCACCGCCTTTTTTGTGGCCATGGCTTTGGCTCGAGTTCAAGATCAGCCTTTTCCAAAATTTTTAGGCAGTTTAGTTTTATATACCCTGCGACCAAAACAAAGAACCTGGGGTCGAGGCGCTCCCCTGCCAAAATTAATGGTGCGAACACCAAAATTAAAACAAGAGATCCAACCAGAAACTAAAAAAATGTCACCCGGGGAACTTGAAAAATTGGCGACAATCTTAGATACTAAAGGTTGGGACAAGGGTGAACCCGAGATGAAAGAAAGGGTAGTTTCACAGCCCGAAGCTCGTCCCAAACTTAATGTAGAGACGAATTCAAAATTAAAAAATCAAAATGCAAAATGATAATGAAAATTTTAAAAATGAATTCAAAAAAAGACTATACTGTTTTGTCTTAAGGCTAATCAAATTTATAGAAAGTCTGTCAAAAAATGATATAGTTTGTAAAACTATTGGTAGCCAATTACTTAGAAGCGGAACAAGTATTTTAGCAAATTTTGTAGAGGCTAAATCCGCCAGCTCCAAAAGAGATTTTATTAATTTCTTTACGCATTCATTAAAATCCGCCAATGAATCAAAAATGTGGTTATGTTTATTAAAAGATACGGACAGAGGAAATAAAAACGAATTAAAATTTCTTCTTAAAGAATTAACTGAAATATCAAAAGTAATCGCTTCGAGCATATTAACCCTTAAGGGTAAAAAATAATTTTGAATTTTAAACTGTCACTTTGATTTTTACATTTTGCAGTTTGAATTATGGAAGTATAAACAACAATAACATAAAGAGGGGCAATGACTAGTTCTAGTTCTGGATTTGGTTCAAATTCGAAGCAGGCGCAGAAGAAAAAAGAAACTACCCAGGCTCATTTGCCGATCGCCGAGATTCGAAATGGCTGCGTGGTTTTAAAAGACGGCAGTTTGCGTTTGGTGCTTTTGGTTTCCACTATTAATTTTGACCTGAAAAACGAGGACGAGCAAAACGCCCTGGTTTATGCATATCAGAATTTTTTGAATTCCCTGACTTTCCCAATCCAAATTGTGATGCAATCGCGACGAATTGATTTGTCGGGCTATTTATCAGAGTTAAGCGCCAGATTGCCGCAAATCGAAAATCCCCTTTTACAGCTTCAGATTGAAGATTATTCAGCGTTTATTCAAAAATTAATTACTGTCGCCAATATTATGAATAAAAAGTTTTTTATCGTCATCCCTTTTTTCCCGCCAGCCCTGAAACAAACGGCTGGTTTTTGGGAAAAAGCTAAATCTGCGATCACGGCGCAAGAACCAGTCATTGACATGACTCATTTTGAAGAATACCGCAAAGAATTGATCCAGCGGGCACAAGCAGCCGCTTCCGGATTAGCGGCTTTAGGTTTGCGAGCAATTCAACTGACAACTCAAGAATTAATTGAATTATATTACCAAAGTTATAACCCAGAATTGGCGGTCCGTGAAAAATTAATCCCGATTGAGCAATTATCCGCGGCGGTCAGCCAAAGCCGAGACCAAACGCCACCAAGCTCACCACCAACCAACAATTACGGACAAGGTCCAGCCGCCAATAAGCAGTAAACATCCGCCAGCTGGCGGAAACAGACAGCAATCATCAATTACCAATCAAATCTTAAGTATCAAATTCTAAACCGTTTGGAATTTGAAAATTTAAATTTTAAAAATTGTTTAGAAATTAGGATTTAGAGATTAGAATTTAACAAGCCCCCATGGGCTTGAAGGAGCTGAATGCCATTTTTAGGAGATTTAAGATCAGGTCAAAAATCAGGCACGGAAAAAACCTATCGAGAAGGCTTGGCTTCGGTATTGGATTTAATTGCACCGGGCGATTTTATTGTCACCCCAAATTATCTGCAAATTAACCAATATTATGTGAAGACTTTATTTGTCTATACATACCCGCGATATTTATACACTAATTGGCTTTCGCCGGTCATCACTTATGACGTCACCATGGATTTAGGCATGTTTGTTTATCCGGTGGAAAGCCGTAAAGCCTTAGAGGATTTAAAAAACCGGATTGGGCAGATGGAATCGGCATACCGAATGGAAAAAGAAAAAGGCTTGGTATCAGATCCTGAATTAGAAACCGCTATGCAAGATGTCGAGTCGTTACGATTTGCCCTACAAAAAGGCGAAGTTAAACTTTTCAAGTTTTCACTTTATTTTACGATTTTTGCCAAAACTCCCGAGGAATTAGAAACCGTCACCCAACAACTCGAGAGCCATTTGGGCGGCAAATTGATTTACACCAAGCCGGCATTTTTGCAAATGGAAGAAGGCTTTCACTCCACCTTGGCTTTGGGCTTAGATAATATTATGATTACTCAGAATTTGGACACCGGTTCGGTTTCTTCTACTTTTCCTTTTACCTCAACTGAATTGACCTCAAATGACGGCATTTTATACGGCATTAACCGCCACAACAATTCGCTGATTTTATTTGACCGCTTTGCTCTGGAAAACGCCAACATGGTGGTTTTTGGCAAGTCAGGCGGCGGTAAAAGCTACGCGATTAAATTAGAAGCGTTGCGGTCTTTGATGTGGGGTACGGACGTGATTGTCATTGACCCAGAAGATGAATACCGCAAATTAGCCGAATCCGTGGGCGGCACTTATTTAGAAATTTCGGTTAAATCCAAACAGCGCATCAATCCGTTTGATCTGCCGAAAATTTCTGAAAATGAAACCGGCGAAGACGTTTTGCGGGAAGCGGTGGTTTCCGCGCATGGTTTGATTAACTTGATGGTTGGCGGTTTAACACCGGCCGAAGATGCACTGTTGGATCGCGCTTTGTTTGAAACCTATGCAATTAAGGATATTACCGTAGATCCGGTTTCACATAAGAATCCCCCACCACTCTTGACGGATCTGCACAATGTGTTGAAAAATATGCGCGGTGCGGAAAATATTGTTTACAAGTTATCCAAATATACCGAAGGTTCATTTGCCGGCTTATTCAACCAGCCCACAAATGTGAATTTAGGCTCAGGATTTATTGATTTTTCGATTAAAAACTTGGAAGACCAGCTGCGCCCAGTCGGAATGTATTTGATTTTGAATTTTATTTGGCAAAAGGTCAAGTCTGAGATGCGTCGCCGAATTCTGATTGTTGATGAGGCGTGGTGGATGATGCAATACGAAGACTCAGCGCAATTTTTGTCAGGTTTGTGCCGGCGAGCCCGAAAATATTATTTGGGCGTCTCGGTGATTTCTCAAGATGTGGAAGATTTTTTGGCGAATAAATATGGCAAAGTGATTGTGAGCAACTCTGCTTTGCAGTTATTGTTAAAACAGTCACCGGCATCGATTGATAAAATTTGCGAGGTTTTTAATCTTACCGAAGGTGAAAAGTTTCTAATTTTAGAAGCCGACGTTGGCGAAGGGTTATTTTTTGCCGGTTTAAATCATGTCGCGATTAAGGTTATTGGTTCATATACCGAAGACCAAATTATTACTTCTGATCCGAAACAGATTCTGGCGATGCGGGGCAAAGCCGCGTAGCGACTTCAAACTCTAAGCACGAAACTCTAATTACTAAACAAACTACAATGACACAAATTTCAAATAACAAACAATACGATTTGGAAGATAGAACACTTAAGTTTGCCAAAACTATTATCCGGTTTATTAACAAATTACCCAAAACTATTTCTAATATTGAAATTGCCAGACAACTAATTAGATCTGCGGGTTCAATTGGTGCAAACTATATTGAAGCTAACGAGTCGTTAAGCAAAAAAGATTTTATTATGAGAATAAAAATTTGTAAAAAAGAAGCGAAGGAAAGTCGTTATTGGCTCAATTTGATTGAAATAATTAAAAACCCCGAATTAGATGAAGAAAGATTAAACTATCTTCAAGAAACTACTGAATTGATGAAAATTTTTGGTTCAATATTAGAAAAAATAAAATAATTTTTTGGGATTTTGGAAAATTAATATTTATTATTTGTTTAGAATTTAGATATTATAATTTAGGATTTAACTTACAATGGATTTATCTGAATTTAAAGAAAAACTTAACCATTGGTGGGCTTTCCCGTGTTGTGGTTGCGCATTAATTTTGGCATTAATTATAATTACCATCGCCGCTCTTGCTAGCACCTATACTAAATCACTTGGCGACCAAACCCCAGCTGGCGGCGGTGCTGGTGTTTGTAGTAACGTTCCTGCGCCATATGATAAAATTTTTGGTACCGCCGGAGACAAGTGGAAAGTTCAGCCAGGTTTTTTGGCAGCAATTTTTGTTGCTGAACATGGACCAGTAATACGATATCGATCAGGATATAGTCCGGTTACTTCAAAAACTGCTGAATTTCCTGAAGCGGGTGGCGATCCCGAAGCAATAATAAAATGGGAAACATCCAGCGCTGGAGCCTTAGGTCCAATGCAATTTATGCCCGGAACATGGCCTGGTTATGCTCAAGATGCAAACGGAGATGGAAGCACCGATCCTCAAAATATTGTTGATGCCGCCTTTGCTTCTGCAAAATATTTAGCGATGGCCGGAGCTGGAGGAAATACTACCGACCTTGACAAGTTAAGAGATGCCGCCTCCCAATATAATAGCGGCCGACCATGGAGTCAGGGACAGAATATTAGAGAAACGAGCAGATATGTACCAAAAGTAATTAATAAGTTTCAACAATTCTATTGTGACGCAGGCGGCGCCGGTTATGCTGCAATAACAGGTAAAACATATTATCCTGTTAAGCCGCCGATTATTAGCTTTGGCAATAGCCGGCACCATTGCACACGAAATCGACCCTCTCCATGTAATCCTAATGGAACAGGACACAGTAAATTTCATAAAACTGGAGTTGCTATTGGGGATGCGGTTGATTTAAAAAGTGGGGCTGGTAATCAAATTTATGCTATTTTTGACGGAGTGGCTGAAAAAAGATATACGAGGAGTGGTGGATTTAGTCACCTCAGGCTACATTCTGCTTCAAATTCCGTAGTATTTGCAAATTATGCCCATATAAACGCAACCAAAACTGGAAGGGTTAATGCTGGAGACATAATTGGTTATTATGGAGTTGGGGCTGGACATCTCCATTTCGAATTGTGGCCGAATGAAGGCAAATCGATAGAAGGAGACCCCGCACGAGGAAGTGGCGCTGCTTATTGCAAATCAATTTGGGAAAATATGGCAAAATTCTTAGGATTAAGTCCATACCCATAAAGGAGGAAGGATGAATAAAAAAACCATTATTTATATAACACTTGGCGGAATATTATTAGTTTTGATAATCTTGGCTATAATTTTTTCTAAAAATCAAGGCTATAATAATTTATTAAGCAAAAAAGCCACGACTAACATAAATAGTGAAAAAATTTTAAACAGAAAAATTTCTTATCCCTCCTTATTGAAAGAAAAAAATAATATATTATTTTTAGACATTGTTGAAGAAAAGTTAGGTGTGATTAATTTAGAAACCAAAGATTCTGAATTTATTTCACCTGATTTAAAATTGTTTGAATCATTATATGATATTATTTGGTCCCCCGAAGCCAAACAAGTATTTTTTAAGATAATTTATAATGATAGTTTTAATAAGTGGGGTGGCTTCTTCTGGGAATCTAAAATTAAAGAAGGGGAAAATACAATCTGGCATTTTGATCTAAATGAAAACAAACCAAAAATACTTCAAAACAATATTGTAGATTTACTATGGTTGTCTGAATCTCAAATTATGTATATTTATCAAGAAAATAATAAAAGCAAATCCTTGTATAAGAGTAACCCCCAACTTACCAACCAACAAAAATTGTTCAATTTGCCTAACGAGGCCTTTGAATTGTTAAATTATAATCGACAGACTAATATTTTATACTACTCCAGATCTATACAATCCATAGGGGGAGGTTTTGACATCTATAAACTCAATCTAAATACAGGAAAAGAAGAAAAAATTCTAGGCGGAATTAGGCAAATATTTATTTCGCCTGATCAAAGATTTATTGTTTATGGTAAATATGAAGAAGATGACCAAACTTATTTACTTAAAGTAGATGGAAATCAAATCAATAAAATGGATTTTATCCCCAATGAATGTATTTTTTACATTAAAGATAATAAGCCCCATGCTCTTCTGTCAGGACTCAAAAAAAATGATCCTTTATTGGGAATGATAGATTTAAATGAGGGGAAAATAATAAAATATATTTATTCAAATAAAGATATAAAATTTTACGAAAATCTAATACTATCCCGTGACGGCAAAGCTTTGTATTTCACATCAGATGATTATTTATATAAAATGGAAATAGCAGAATAAAAAATTCTAAATCCTGAATCCGAGATCCTAAACAAATTCTAATTTTCCAAATTACAAATTTCAAACAAGTTTGAGATTTAAAACATTGGAATTTAAATATTGTTTAGAAATTAGTGCTTAGGATTTCGAATTTATCCTGCCTTCGGCGGGACTAAGGAGGGGTTTTGGCAAACAGCGATAATGACGACAAAAAATCACAACTCTCAGCCAAAGAGCTCGAATTATATTTAAAAGAAAAACACGTTCAAACTCCTGCAGATGAGGAAACTAAACAAATAGAAGGAAAGGACGAAAAAGAAGGAGAAGAAACTGCGGGAGAAGACAAGCTCGAAGAACAAGGCATTAAAATCGAGTCTGTTTCTGGTGGACCAAAATTTAACCCGCCAGCCCTAAATAAACCAGTTCAACCTGGCACAGAATTAGGTCCCAAGCCAATTAATGTTAATGAGGATTTTAGGCCAAAATCACCAACCACGGCCCAACCGCAACCGACTCCTCCTGCTCCAGCAGTAACTGCCCCAACGCCAACGCCCACAACGCCAACTTCAACCACCACTACACCGACCACAACACCAAGCCCTAAAGAACCGGTAATGCCAGCAGGTGCACCAGTAGTTGTTCCCGCACCTCAAAAACCTAGCACCCCAGAACCGGTTTCTAACTCAAAATATTTAAATATTTCCACGCCTGAATCCAATAAAAAATCAGCTGAAACCAACAAACTTCCGTATACTACCCCCGAGCAAGATTCAAACATAGATAAAGAAAAACCCTCGGCATTGGGAAAAGTTTTTAAAATATTTTTAATCATAATTCTTTTGGCAGGATTGGGTGGTGGTACTTGGTGGTATTTTTTGGCACCAGGTTATTTGAATTTAACCGTGAATCCACCTGGCGCAACAATTCAGGTTGATAATAATAAAACCTCTGATACAAAAACCAAGCTCAAGCCTGGTTCTCACACCCTAACGGTTCAAAAGCAAGGTTATGTTAATTATTCAAAACAAATTAACATTAAAAGGCTCCAAACCATCCAATTATCCGTAGAATTAATGAAAAATCCTGCTCCGGCAAAAGTCTCCTCGACACAAATTAGTAATTTTTTTACCGATAAAGACGGCTTAGTGGTTTTAGGCAATAACGGCAAAACATTATACAAAATAGAATCCGAAACTACCACGACTAATACTTCGAGCTCAAACAGCGATAGCTCCGAATTGACACAAAAGGCGATCAGTCCTGACAACCTGGGCGGAATCGAGGATATAATCTGGCACCCCAAAGAAAACCTGGCGATTATGAAAATTAAACAGAATAAGGCGGCCTTGGCAACAACGCTTTTTGCCAATAAAAGTGTGGCTAACGACCAAATTATGACTTATTTATTTGATTTTAAGCGTTATGATTTGGTTAATCAGGAAGTAACTTTTTGGGGAACCGATATTGGCGATATTGTCTGGTCACCCAGTGGGGAAAATATTTATTATTCATATGCACCAGCTTCTGGAGAAAAAACGCTGATCTCTGCCTCTAAAAACAATCAAAATTTAGAAAGATTGCTCAACTTCAAAGAAAGTAAAATTGAAAATCCAAATATTTCAATTTCTGCCGACGGTAAGTATTTATTAATCGTCTCGCATTCTTCGAATTATGATTCTAATGAGGTGTATTTATTTGAAATTGTCACCAAGCAATTAACCAAATTAACCACCGGCGGGCATAAAATCAAGGCTAAATTTAGCCCAAATAGCCAGCAAATTTTATACACTTCTTACGGCGCCAACGACATTGAACCTACCGAATATTCGACCCTTGGAGTTGTTAATGTGACCACCAAAAAAACTAAAGCATTAAACGCACGTGCCACCACTGATCGAGCTGATTTTACCACAGATTCAAAATATATTTTGGCGGCGGTCTCGGTGGGAACTAATAAAAATGATGTCTTTGTTAAAATTGATCCTGAAACTGTGGCTAAAACCGAGTTACCAATAGAAATGTCCTCAACACCACCAGACAACAGCAAACTAATTAAACCCGCTAAAGTGATTTTTATCGAAAATAAGGCATATTATATTTATTTAGGGAATTTATATAGTCTTAATTTAGTAAATATATAGGGGCAAAATGGCAGATGATGACCAAAATTTATTATCGACGCCAGGAGCTGATGATTCAGAAGAACCGGCGGGAGGGGAAACAAATCAAGAACCAGAACCGCAAATAGATTCAAACCGAGGTCCAGACGTGCGGGATAGATTGCAACAATGGGGAAAAAATCGAAAAGAAAAACAAGCAGCTAAAAAAGCCGCCAAAACTGTAGCTAAAACCGGTGAAAAAGCGGTTGAGGGTGCAGCAAAAAAGGGCGCTGCGACCACAGCCAAGGCTGGCGCTCGTGCGGCGGCACAAGCTGTGGGCACGGCGGTTTTGGATGCTCTTGGCGTGGCCACTTCTGAGGCTTGGGTGCCAATTTTAATTGGGATAATAATTCTGGTGGTTGGTTTTATTGTTTTAATAATTTTAATCATCGTTATTTTTTGGCTTTTGCGGGGCGGGGCCGGCCAATCCGCATATATGAGTGCGGGCGATCCAATTAATGGCCCAAATGCGGCAGTTTATGCAGATATGAAAAATTTAATTGATAAAGGCAAAATTGTCGCGCCCTCAGAATCCCCGGAACCCGATAAGACCGAGGTTCCTTCAGAAAAAGAATTTTTATTAGGGAAAAAACATCCCACGGTTGGCCATGTTGATGTCAGGCTCTTAAAATCCCTGGTTTATTTGGGCGAAAAACACGAACGTATTTACGTTCGTAATGTTTTATATCCTTATGTTTATATGCCCGTCAATACCATTGAGACCAAAAATACCAAAGACAACACCTTTGAAAAATCAATTTCTGCCCATAAAGAGGGTAAAGCCGCAGATATTAGCCAAATTGACAAGGGTTGTAAGAAAAACTTAGAGGTCTCATGGCAAGATGATCCGGTCCAAACTGAAACCGAGGATCGCGGTATCCAACGCGACGAGGCAATCAATATTTTAGAAGAATCAATGGGCTTGGCCCAAAATAGCCTTGAGGGTAAAAACTTTGAAGAGATTTTACAGAACACTGGCCAGGCTGAATTAGAAAGATATTTCAAGCTTGAACCGGGCAGTTTAGACGGCAAGGATTTAAACGAGGTGATTAGTAACTGGGGACAAAGAGAATTTAATGAAAAGTTGAATTTGCCTTACGAAGTTAACGGTGTAAATTTTGATCAATATGTCATTGATCTGGCGCAAACCAAAATTGAGGAGGTTTTCGGCTTACCCAATGAAAGCTTGCGCGGTCAAAATTTACAAGAAATTGCCATTAATCTGGGACAGACTAAAATTGAAAAAGAACTCGGCTTACCGGCCGGCACCCTTACCAATAAAGACAGCTTAAAATTTTATGCCCAAAATAAATGGGGCGACCAAGTTGATGAAAATCTGCTTAAAATCGCTGCGGATTTAGACCTTGCTCAATTGGGTTTATCCGAGAGAATTTTAATTGATTTATTCCATAAAGCCGAAGCTGGACAGGATCTTTCTTTTGAATTAAAAAATATTGGTGGTGCGGTTTTGGCAAATTCTCTTGATTTGCCACAAGGTACTAATATTTTTACAAATTATATGATTGCACCGGATCCTGGTGGTTTCTCAATTGATTATCAGCAAACCATTGTCAATCAATTTTGGCAAAGTGTCACCGATGCCGAAATAGGATCTGGACTACCAGAAGGAAGCATTAAAAATTTCCTAAACGCAATGGCAAAAGGCGAAAATCCCCAAGATTATTTTAGAAATATCGGCAGCGATATTATTGATAATAATATTGGCTGGAAGGCTCGAACTGCCTATCAGCTGGCGACGGGCGCGATTGGGGTGGAACAAGCCCTGGCCAATACTGATTATTCAATTTCTGATCTGTCAGCCCGATGGAATGTCTCCGAACAATCGGTGAGAAATTTTTTATCAGGTAATATTAGCGCCGCGATTAAAGAAGAAGGCCAGCTCAGGCTTTCCTCGACCTTTAATCTTCCCTATGATTTGGCGGGTGATTTAATTAATGGCAGAATAAATTATCAAACCGCCTTAAGTCTTGCCGGTATCAACTTAAATGATTTAGCCAAACAGTGGGATGTGCCAATTAATTCCTTAACAAGTTTTATGTCTGGGGATATAAAGGGTGCGGCAACTTCTTATGGAATTCAGATTATGAAGGAGAATTTTAAAATGTCTGATGCGCAGATTAATGCCGCCCTTACCCTAATTCAAACCGGCGACATTAAGGGCGCTGCTGAACAATTTGCTAAAAACTATGCTCTAAACGCGATTGGCGTTGCCTTCGGTTTGCCGCCTGGCACGATTCAGGCGGTGTTAATGGTGATTGAAAATCCAGAACTACTCTTAAATCCTTTAAAACAATTAGGCTCGATGGCAAAAGAAGCGATTAGCGGCATTAGCAAAACCATCAAAAGTATTTTAAGTTTTGGCGGAATTTTCGGCCGAAAAAAATGCAGCACGCGCGACAAGGTGAGAGCAAAAATTCATCAAGTTACTAAAGAATTATTAGAAATGCCTGCGGCGAATATTCCAAAACTTGGTTTGCCTGACCGGTCCGAAATGAGGGTGACGCAACTAATTGTCTGGAGCTATGAACGCGACGTGATGCCACTTGAAATTGGGACCGAGCAACCGACCTTAGATTATGTGTATGGCACCGGTCGGCAACCAAATTATGGACTTTTTGCGACAAAGGGTAATAATTATTTACTTGATCATATTCACGTTGGTTACTAAGATCATTTAATAAACAGCTAACAGTAAATGATTAACAATAAATAAATCAAGCGGCAATGTTTAATATTGTTAATTATTAATTGTTGGTTGCTTATTGTTTATAGATCTTTGTTCTAATGTGCCGGATGAGATCTTTTTTTAATTTATGGTTAATTTTTTTAATTAATTCCGCAGACTTAAAACGAATTTCTCCGGCGAGAATTGGATGAGAGGTTTGTAAAACCAAAGTATTATTTTTAAAAGATGCGGCGCTAATTTCGTCATTTTTTATTATTTCATCAATGACTTGCTGAGCGCAATAACAAACCCAGGCTGATTCAATCGGAGATTGGCCTTTTTTCTTTTTGTTTAAAATATTTTCAATTTTATCAAAAGACATTTTTGTCCTTTTATAATTTAATAATTTTAGCTTTCTTTTTTAAACTTTCTGGGACGGTTTTTAAATCGCAGCTGCTAATAATGGTTTGGGCAGATTGGGCAACCTGCACCAAAAAATTACGGCGCTGTTCGTCTAATTCCGAAAAAGCATCATCCAATAATAATAGCGGGTAATTGTCATCTTCAACCAAAAAATCTACTTCAGCCATTTTTAAAGCCAAAACCGCAGTTCTGATTTCGCCTCTTGAGCCGAAATGATTAATATTTTTGTCATCAATTTTAAAAATCAAGTTGTCCCGTTGTGGACCAACAATGGTTTTTTGGAAAATAATTTCCCGCTGTTGGAAGAGCTTAAGTTTTTCGCTAAATTTAGCTTTGATATCGGCAAGGTTTTTGCCGGTTAATGTATTTTTATATTCAATTTTTAAAGCTTGATTTTTACCGGCAATTTCTTGATATTTTTCGGAAAGGTGGCGATTAAATTTAGAAATCAATTCTTGCCTTGATAAAATAATAAAACCGCCATAATCAATTAATTCCTGAGACCAAAAGTCTAATTCCCCCACCCTGGCTAATCCCTGATTAATTTTTGCCAAAATAATATTACGGTTTTTTAAAACCCTCATAAAATACAATAAATACTTGGCATATTTGGGATCGTGCTGGCAAATCAAAAAATCCAAAAAACGGCGCCTAAAGCTCGGCGCGCCCAAGACTATATCTAAGCTTTCCGGAGAAAACATCACAGTTTTTAATTTTCCGATTACAAAAAAGAGTTTTCGGGCTCGATCGTCAATTTTGACGATTTTGGGTAGTTTTCGGTCAGGCCTCAAATCAATCATAAATTCAATTTTAAGTTTTTTATCATTATCCTTAATTCGAGCTTCAAGTCTGGCAAAATCCTTACCCCACAAAACTAAATCTGAATTTTTAGCGGGACGGAAAGACTTTGTCGATGATAATAAATAAATCGCTTCCAAAAGATTAGTTTTGCCACGACCGTTTGGACCAGTAATAATATTAAATTGAGAAAAATCAAGACTGAATTTGGCAAAATTGCGAAAATTCGTCAAGTTTAGTTTTTTTAAAAACATTTTGTTATTCTTCGGTTCTTAGCGGCATAATAATGTAAAAATAGTCTTTTGAATCTTCTAAATATAATTTAGCAGGACTCAAGTTTCCCGAAAAATCAAAATTAATTTTGCCTTTTTTAAGCGCTGACATACCATCAAAAATAAATTTTGCGTTAAAAGAAACTTCTAAATCACTGCCGGTAATCTCTGCGGCGGCGCTGGCTTTTGAGGTTCCGATCTGTTCAGCACGGGCCGAGATTATCATTTGGTTTGGGGCTTTTAGTTTGATTTTAATATTATTAGCAGATTCTTTAGCAAATAAGCTGGCAATTTTTAGGGCTGATTGGAGATCTTCAAAATTAATTTTTACTTTAGCGGTGTATTTGGTGGGAATAATTTGTTCATAATCTGGAAAGTTACCTTCAATTAATCTTGAAATTACTTCAATATCTTCATTAATGGCAAATCTGATTTGATTTTCCGAAACTGAAACCTGAACATTTTCAGACGAAACAGCACCTAAGATTCGACCAATTTCTGAAACTGCTTTTAGGGGCACAATTACTGAATAATCTTTACCAACAGCTTTTTCTAAAGGAATGGTTTTTTCCGCTAAACGGTAGCTATCTGTGGCGACTAATTTTAATTTATCTTTGATAAATTTAAAACAAACTCCAGATAAAACTGGCCTAGTCTCATCCATGGCGGTCGCGCTCACTACTTGTGGGATGGCTTCTTCTAAAATTTTTCCTGAAATGGCGCAAGTTGGTTTTTCGGAAATTTCCGGAATTAAAGGAAAATCATCAGCCGCAGTGCCTTGTAAAGTAGCGGAGTATTTTTCACTTTTTAAATCAATTTTAAAATCAGTTTGTTCAAGATCTATTTTTTTATCATTACAAGATGAGACAAATTCACTAAAAATTTTTGCCGGTAAGGTGATTTTGCCTGGTTTTTCGATTTTGGCGCCAATCCAGATATTAATCCCAATTTCTAAATCAGTGACTGATAATTTTAACCTACCTTCATCGGTTGATAATAAAACATTACTTAATATAGGAAGAGTAATTTTAGGGGTGACAACTCGACCAACTAAATTTAAACCGTGATGTAAATTTTCTTGTGTGCATGATAATTTCATTTTTTTATTCTCCTTTTTAGGGTTGGTTCTAAATCTTATTTATCCACAGGTTTATGTTTAATTTAAAAGTAATTAAATAAATTAGTAGTAATAATAAGGGTTAAAAAAACAGTGGATAACTAGGTTTTTAAATAAGAATTAAGGTGGATAATATGAGGACAATTTAAACCTAAATTATGGATAAGATGAGGATAATTTGTGGATAAGATTATCCATAATATTTTTTATTTTTTAGAGTTTGATATTAATTTTTATTTAAGTGTTAAATCTTCCACAACTTATCCACAAGTTCTGTGGATAAGTTACATATAAAGCTTTTCTTTAATTAAAATGATTTCTTTATGAATATTATGACCGGTCCTGATTTGTTTTTCGATTTTTTCACAACCGTACATAATTGTGGTGTGATCTTTTTTGCCGATTTTTATAGCAATCTGTGGATAAGAGTATTGTAATTCTTGTCTTAATAAATACATGGCGATTTGTCTAGGGATTACAATTTGTTTATTTCTTCTGGCACCGAGCAAATCTTCAACTTGAACATTATAAAAACCTGCCACTGTATCCACAATCTTATCAAAAGATAAACTTTTATTTTTTGAAGAAATTGAATTGCCCAAAGCGGCCATGGCCACATCAACCGAGGGTTTGAGATTGTAAAATTGAACATGGGCAATTAATTTATTAAGCGCGCCTTCAAGTTCTCGGATATTTTGTTGGACATTGCGGGCAATAAAATCTGCGACGTCTTCGGTAATTTCGAATTCCTTTTCCTGAGCCTTATTTTGTAAAATTGCTCTTCTCATTTCAAAATCTGGCGCTTGAATGTCGCAGGTCAAACCCCATTCAAATCTAGACTTTAACCTATTTCCGAGAGTGGGAATTTCTTTGGGCGGCCGGTCAGAAGTGAGGATAATTTGTTTTTTGGCTTGGTGTAAAGCGTTAAAAGTATGGAAAAATTCTTCTTGGGTACCTTCTTTGCCAGCAATAAACTGAATATCATCAACTAACAAGGCATCGATTAAACGATATTTATTTTTAAATTGCTCGGCTTTGCCCCGGCCTTCTCGGACAGCCAAAATAAAATCATTGGTAAATTTTTCACAAGGTACATATAAAATTTTATAATCTGGATATCTTTTGGTAATTTCATTTTTAACAGCTTGAATTAAATGGGTTTTACCCAAACCAGAACCTCCCCAAATAAATAAAGGATTGTAGGTCAAGCCTGGTTTTTCTGCCACAGACAACGAGGCAGCATGAGCTAATTTATTACTATTGCCAACCACAAAGTTTCCAAAGGTATGATAATCAGCGCTCATTTTAGTTTCTTTGGCTTGGCTAACCGGGCTTGGTTGAATCGCGTCTAATTTGATTTCAGGGATTTGGGTCTCATTCGATCTTTTTGAAGCAACTCTGTAATCTACGGTTTGAATTTGAGGCATTAATTTTTTAAGTGCGGATAAAATTTCCAGATTATATTTTTTCTTAAGCCATTCAATGTAGAAATTGCTCGGTACGCCAATTACTGCACGATCATCATCAATACTGTAAATAAAAGTATTTTTAAACCAGGTGCTAAAATTGGCCTTGGAAAGGTTTACTTCTAATTCACCGAGAACCGCCCTCCACATTGTATCTGGGTTCATAAGCCTCCAAAAAAGAAATCCACAATTTCCATTTTAATGCTGTTAAATTTAGAGCTTATTGTTTTTGTTTTTGAAATTTATCCACAGGACATTACTACTTATACACATCTTAACAAATTTATCCACAGGTGGCAAATTTATAGTCCTAATTATTTATTTAATCATTTTTTTGGTGTTTTTTGCAACCTTAAACCTTGACCCTGAATTCAAATCAGAGTATAATTAAAGAGAAAGGATTGCCAGGCCATGAAAAGAACATATCAGCCGAAAAAACGCAAACGCGCTAAAACCCACGGTTTCTTAGTTAGAATGAGAACCAGGGCTGGTCAAAATATTTTGAAAAGACGACGCCGCAAACTTCGAAAAAATTTAACCGTTTAAAAATGGTAATTTTAATTTAACCTAATTATGTTACCCAAAGCAAATCGCCTTCGAAGAAATCGAGATTTTAGAAAAATATATCAAAAAAGTCGGAAATTTCGGGCAGATTTTTTTATTATCCGATACTTACCTAATAATTTGCCAGATTCAAGAATCGGAATTGTAATTTCCGCGAAAGCGGTTAAAAAAGCGGTCCGTCGAAATTTACTGAAACGAAAAATATCTGAAATTATCAGGCTTAATCTTAATAAAATTAAACCTGGTTTAGATATTATTATTTCAGTTTTTCAGATGCCTGAAGATTTATCATCATCAACCCTGACCCAGACAGTGATTAAAAATTTGGCATTAGCTAAAATAATTAATGATTAAAAAAATTGCTTTACAATTAATAATTTGGTATCAAAAAACCCTTTCTCTGGATCATGGCCCATTCAATATTTTATACTCCGAAGGTTTTTGTCGTTTTAAGCCTACCTGTTCACAATATACATATTCGACAATCGAAAAATATGGGGTGATTAGGGGTGGCGCTAAAGGTTTGTGGCGGATAATGCGCTGCAACCCATGGAGCAAGGGTGGTTGGGATCCAGTTAAATAGTAATAAAATAAATGAATCAAAAGGAATAATATGAGTTCAATTTGGCATGAGGTTTTATATCGTCCCTTGTTCAATGTTTTAATATTAATTTATCATTATTTGCCAGACATTGGGGTGGCGATTATTATTTTAACGATCATTATTCGTTTGATTTTGTATCCTTCCCAATCCAAGGCTTTGCGTGCAGCTAAGAAAATGCGCGATCTCCAGCCTGAAATTAATAAGATTCAAGAGAAATACAAGCACGACAAACAAAAGCAATCTAAAGCGATGATGGAATTTTGGCAAACCCACCGTGTTAACCCCCTATCAAGCTGTTTGGGACAAATCATCCAGATTCCAATTTTGATCGCCCTGTATCAAGTTTTTAGTACTGGTTTGGATATTTCAAGGCTAACAGAATTATATTCATTTATTCCCAAACCCACCACCATTGATCCAACCCTTTTTGGTTTAATTAATTTGGCTGAGCCAAATCGTTATATTTTACCAGTAATTGCTGGTATTGCCCAATTTTTCCAGATGAAAATTATGATGCCGCCTGCCCTGCCCAGCCCAGCAAGTGCGAAAAAATCAAACCTTCCCAACACTCAGGAAATGATATCCAAACAAATGATTTATTTTATGCCAGTGATGATTGTTTTCTTTGCCGCCAGCTTGCCGGCCGCCCTGCCTTTATACTGGATTGTGATTTCGATTATTGCCATTATCCAGCAAGTTTTAATTAATCGTGAAACCACCCAGAAAAAAGTGACAGTAAGGATTAAAAAATAAATGACTAATAAAGATGATAAATTAGGACAAATTAAACAAATTACCTTAGATCTATTTGGTGGCTTGGGTTGGCAGGTTGAACCTGAGATTGAAATTACAGATAAAATAATTTTTGTTAAAATAGAAGCTGATCAACCCTCGTTATTAATTGGAAAAGAGGGAGAAACCTTAGCTTCTTTACAGCACATTTTGCGGTTAATGGTAAATCGCCAATTAGATGAATTTGTCCATTTAGTACTCGACATTTCAAATTATAAAAGCCGACAGCAGCTAATATTGGAGCAAGTTGGTGTCGAAAAAGCCAATTTTGTTAAAAAAACCGGCAAAAAAATTGTGTTATCACCAATGAATAGCTACGAACGTCGAATTGTTCATTTAGCGATTAAAAAAATTGACGGAATCTCCTCGGAAAGCATCAATGAAGAGGGTGGACGCCGGATTGTGATTAAACCGGTTGTTAAAGACTAATTTACGCTTGTTAATTTGTCGATGGAAGGGTGTCTGAGTGGTTTAAAGAGCTGGTCTCGAAAACCAGTGGGCTCGTAAGGGTCTCGTGGGTTCGAATCCCACCCCTTCCGCCACAGCGAAGTCTCCAACCATTATTGGGGTTTTCGCTGTGGCGAGGGAGTGTTGAGAACCCGCAGGCGAAAAATTAATATTAAAAATGAAGTGATATTTGGATAATGACCTTAAAAGCTAAAAACCGAAATTGCATTGAGACGGGCTTTAGCCCTTCGAATCCCACCCCTTCCGTTTTGTGCGGGACAAATCCTCTCTCCACCGCCAATTGGTGATATAATAAAAATAGTAAACAATTAATATTTATGCGTGTAATTTATTTATTGTTGGTCGTTATCTGCTAACCGTTAATTGATAAGCCCGCCTAAGTTTAGTGTTCGCCTTTTGGGAACTATTCGTTCACGGCTTACGCCGCACTTTAGCGACGGGCTGCACAACCTATTTGATAATAAATAATAGAGTGCAGGAGGGGTGTTGGACTCAAAAAATCAAAACAATCAGTTGCCATATGATTCGGCTTCATCGTCCCCAAAACCTGCACCCAAGGCTGGGCTTGAGCGGGTTTTTTCTGAATATATTAAAGATCAACAAGAAACCGCCACCGAAAATCGAGCTAAGAGTTTCGGCCTTTCCTATATTAACCTAATTGGTTATCCGATAAGCAATCAAACTATGCAATTAATTCCCGAAGAAATTGCCCAAAAATATCGAGTCGTCGCCTTTATGAAAGCTGAGGGGCAATTACGAGTCGCTTGCCAAGATCCAGAAAACGAACAGATGAAAATTGAATTAGCCCAAGTTGCGAAAAATTTAGACTTACAAATAATTTATACCTTGACTTCAAAAAATAGCCTAGATTATGCTTTAAAAAATTACCAATTTATTCCCAAACTCACGACGAGTGAAATTAAAGTTTCGCAGGCAGAGGAAAAAGATTTTGCCAAAGAGATTAAAAACCTTTCTGATTTGAAGGAAAAAATTAGCCAGGTGCCGATAACTAAGATTTTTGAAATTATATTAACTGGAGCGATTAAATCTAAAGCTTCTGATGTTCATGTTGAGCCTGGGCAAAATGGCATGAAAATGCGTTACCGAATTGATGGAGTTTTGCAGGACGTGGTGAGTTTGCCTACCGAAGTTTATCGGGCTTTGTTATCTCGAGTAAAATATTTAGCCAAAATGAAGCTGGACATTAATAATAAACCGCAAAATGGCCGTTTTTCAATTACAGCCCTAGACGTGCCCATTGATTTAAGGGTTTCAACCTTGCCCACGATTTATGGCGAAAATGTGGTGATGAGACTTTTGGAGCACGGGAAAGGATTTTTGAGTTTGGAACAGCTTGATTTTTCCCCTGAAATTAAAAAGATGGTGGCTGAGGCGATTAAAAAACCATCAGGGATGATATTGAACACTGGGCCAACCGGTTCTGGCAAAACCACGACGCTTTATGCAATTTTAGAGACCTTGAATAAGCCCGGAGTAAAAATAATTACTTTGGAAGATCCGGTTGAATATCGTTTGCCGGGAATTAATCAGACTCAAGTGAATGTGGAGTTGGGCTTGGATTTTGCCAGCGGTTTGAAATCAGCTTTAAGGCAAGATCCAGACGTGCTGATGGTGGGTGAAATTCGCGATTTAGAAACCGCCGAAATCGCTTTGCAAGCGGCAATGACTGGACATTTGGTGCTATCAACCTTGCATACCAATAACGCGCCAACCGCGATGCCTCGCTTGATTGATTTGGGCATTAAACCCTTTTTATTGCCCGGATCTGTGGATTTGGTAATGGCGCAGCGCTTGGTGAGAAAAATTTGTAAAAAATGCAAAGAAGAATATAAACCCACAGCTGAAGTAATGGAAAAGATTAAAAAAGCGCTCACAAGGATTAATCCGTCTCCTGTTAAGGCTGGAGCCGAGACAGGTACAAAAATCCCCTCCAAACTTTTCAGGGGGAGGGGATGTCCTGTTTGCAATCAGACTGGTTATATGGGTAGAACGCCGATTGCCGAAGGCTTAAAACCTAATGCAAAAATTGAAAAATTAGTGATTAATCGGGCGACCATATCAGAACTATATCGAACCGCAGTTGAATTAGGAATGGTTACTATGGAACAAGACGGATTGCGAAAAGCTTTGGCGGGCGTAACTACAATTGAAGAAGTCTGGCGAGTTACCGCGAGTGAGACATAATCAATTAAGTCAAAAACCTTGAAAAAACAAAGGTGATAATTAAATAAGATGCAAAAATTACCACCAAACCGATAATCGCATTTAGTATGCCAGTGCGAGCTTCGGTAGCCGTCTCAGCATTGCCCCCAGCCGTGATGTACTTGTAACCAGCTAAAATCAAATAGATTAATGCAACTACACCAGCCGCTATCAGAAGGAGACGAATAGCATTACTAACTATACTTTGAAGGCTTCCTCTGAAAAATTCTCCCCGTGGAACCCAATTTTTCCATGCTTCAGAGGCACCGGAAGTAGGAACTGGAACAATGTCGGCTGAGGCGCTTGCCGGAGTCAACAACAGCAAAGAGGTGGCGAAAAGATACTGAATGATTTTTGAAAAAAACTTTTTCATTTTCCTCTCCTTAATTTAAATAATCAGTTATTAATTATATTGTAAGATGATTATTTTTTTTGTCAATTTTTAGTCTTAATTAAAATTTACGGCGCCTGTGGCGGTAAACCACCAATAATCGAACCCCAAGCAAAATTAATAATTGCCAGCGCTGCAAAACAAATCACCAAACCAATTACTGCCCATAAAATGGTGCTTTTCGCCTGAGCGATTGCATCTGGATTGCCGGCAGAAATGATATATTTATATCCGCCGATAATAATATAAATAATCGCAATTGCACCAGCGAGGGTTAAAGCAACATTAATGACATTGCCAATCAAATAAACCACATCCCATAAATCATATTCAGTACCACTACCGCCAGCATGGGGAGCTTGAAGAATTGGAAACATGGCAATTTTTGTAGATTGAATTGTCGCAAAAGTTATTAAACTATTCATAATTATTTCAAAATAAAATTAACAATTAAATATGACGAAAAAGCAATAATTATTCCGATGACCGCGCCTAAAATGGCATTTTTACCTTTATTGGCAATTTCGGGATTTCCAGCCGAAGTGATGTATAAATAACCACCATAAATTAAGACCACGGTTGCGACTACGCCAATTAAAACCAAGAGAATTGTAATAATATTCTGTACCACATCCTCCCATCTTCCTGGAGCATAATTGGGAATATTAATTGGCTCTAAGGGCTCTGAGTCTGATTGGGCTTGGGGAACCGTACCTCCAACGTTTGGATTTTGTTTGAGCCAATCGTTGAAAACATCTTCAAAATACCAACCAGTTGGCAATTCAGCAGTGCCGCTTGAGCGGTAAAAAACTTTTTTACCATCGTACATTCCATATGGAATGGTAGTTTTGTCTGGCTGAGGTTGTTTCCATTGATCGGTTACTTTGGGGTCATTGGCATCGGTTGAAACCGGCACAGGTTTTATTGCTATATCAGCTAAGGCTGGTGTCGAAATTACAAAAAAGATTCCTAAAATCAAAACCGCCCAAATTGTAAAAATATATTTTTTAAATACCATCATATTTTCCTTATTGTACCAAGTTCCCGCTTATTGAGGAAAGAATTAAATAACCTAAGCCCAAAACCAACAAACTGATAATTGTCCCGAAAATAATATCTTTGGCTTCGGTTAAGGCGTCTGGATTACCCTGACTACTCATATATTTATAGCCAGCATAAATTAACATTAAAATTGCCAGTCCGACCGCTAAATAACTCACAAATTCATAAATACAGCCAATATATACACTTAAAACCACATCCATGCCTTGTTCGCAAAGACCACCTCGGGTTGGAATGGTGACGCCAATTACAGCTGGCAAAAAAGTATACATAATTTTCCTTTGTTGAAAAATTTATTATGGAGCGTCAGTTTCTTTATTGGCCCACAGGGTTTTGATATTTTCCACGGCCGCATCAATGGCTTTTTGTGCAGGTTGTGATTTAGCAGTAACCGCGGTAATCATACTATTAAAAATTTGATCAATTTTATTTGGCGCCTGCCCCTTGTACCAGCTCTGGGCAGTAGAAATTTGGTTTTTAAACACTGAAATATCAACATCGCCAAGATACTCTGAAACCAAATCAAGCCTCGAGGTTGGCCGGCCAGTAATTTCTAGATATTTATATTGAATCATATTATCTTTGTCGGTAGCAAATTTTAGAAAATCCCAAGCCACAACCGAATTTTGAGAATTTTTTGAAACCACATTTGGCCAATAACTGGCATAATTTATTCTATTATCCGATCCTTTGACTTGTGGGATTGGTGCAAAATCATATTCTAAATCTGGGGCAGAATTTTTGATTTGTTTAATTTGATAGGAATAATTGATCATCATCGCGGTTTTATTAGCGATAAAAGCTTCAGTGGAAGTAGCTTGGGAAGCATTCCAAGAATATGTTTCTTTAGCGGGTTTGGCAAAACTGGTGTAAAAATCTAAAGCCGAGGTGCCAGGATAATAGATTTGGTCATTGCTTTTTTCAATTGATAAATTAAGGGTTGGGGTGTTTTTATCTTCAGAAACCATTTTGGTACCATTTTGGAGCATTAATAACGATAAAATATCTTGTGAAGCCTCAACATTATTTGAGGTACCTAAGGCAATGCCGGACTGGGCAATATTGGTACCATTTTTTGCGGTTAGTTTTTTAATTTGACCAATTAAATCTGTCCAATTTTCAGCCACCTTATCAATTCTTAATTTGTCGATTTGGTCTGAGGAAAGGTCTGCTTGTCGGCCCACAGAATAATTATAATTACCAATTAGGGTTTTATTGTAATATAAACCCAGAGTGTCGACATAAAAAGGAATCCCCCAAATTCGATTATCAGCAATTAAGTCTTGAGCTGCAACTGGCGCAAAGATTTTTTTGTAATCATCTGTAGACATATAATCTTCGGGCATGGGACTAAGTTTGTCTTCGTGTTTGGTCAGCCAATCATTTTTAATTTGGAATAAATCTGGACCTGAGCCGTTGGCAATAGCATTAATTAATTCGGTTTCATACCCTGAGGGATTTTTTTTGACTAAATTAATAGTGGCATTGTCATGAGCTTGTTTATATGCCTGAACAGTTGGCGTGAGAGCAGCTTCGTCGTCGTATAAATACCACCAGGTTAGCGTGACTGGGCCTGAAGGGTAGGCGGTTTTTGAGGTGTTGGTAGGTTGGTCTGAGCCCTTTTTAAAAACAACCGCGACCACAATTAAAATCACGATTAATAAAAAAATAATTATGCCGCCGATAATGAGTCCTTTTTTCAAATCCCCTCCTGCACTCCATAATTTAATGTTTGTTAATTTTCAACCCTTTTAAATAAGCGCGAAAATCACCATTAATTTCGGGTCGCATTAAAGCAAAATCAACCACCGCTTTAAGATATTCGGTTTTATTGCCAGTATCGTAATATTTGCCACCTTCAATTTCTTTGGCATATATTTTATGATTTGGTCGTAATTTGTTAATCGCATCCACCAGCCAAATTTCACCACCTTTGCCAGGTTTAAGCTCGCGCAAGGCTTGAAAAATGTCTGGAGTTAAGATATAGGCGCCGTGCACGGCTAAATCTGAAGGGGCTTTATCTGGTTCGGGTTTTTCGATAATTTCTTCAATCTCATAAAATTTGTCTTCAACTTCATTAACTTTGCCAATCCCATATTTGGATAAATTCTCTCGATTTTTGATTTTTACGGCCGAAATGATGATGTCTTGATATTTTTCATAAGCTTCAATCATTTGTTTCAGGCGCGGCTTTTTAGCATAAATAAATTCATCACCCCATAAAACCGCAAATGGTTCATTGCCAATAATCGGCTCAGCATTTAAAATCGGCGTGCCATTGCCGTAAGGTCCTTTTTGTCGAATATAGATAAAATTGGCTAATCGTGCGATACGTCTAATTTCTTCTAATTGTTCGGTTTTGCCGGCTTTTTCTAAGCGGTTTTCTAATTCAATACTGTGATCAAAATGATCTTCGATTGCCCGTTTGCTGTAGCCAGTGACAATGACAATATCTTCAATTCCAGAGTTGACCGCTTCCTCAACTACATACTGAATAATCGGTTTGTCAACTACCGGCAACATTTCTTTGGGAGAGGCCTTGGTCATCGGTAAAAATCTTGTGCCAAAACCTGCTGCCGGGATGACAGCTTTTCTAATTTTTTTCATCTAATTTTACTCCGTCTTGATTAAATTATAATCTTTGTATTTTTAATTGTCAATTTAAATTGTTAGATAACAAAAATATCAACCCTATTGGGTTGATATTTTTAATAAGGAATTTTATGCTTATTCAGATTCGGTATCAACTTTAACAATTTGGGTTTTACTTTTGGCTTCTTTGGGAACAATGATAGTTAAAACCCCATGTTTAAGAGTAGCTTTAGCTTTTTCTGGATCAACGCCGGTTGGTAAGGAAACTTGTCTGGAAAATGTCCCCCAATAACATTCTTGAGCAAAATAATCTTCTGCTTTGACTTCAGCTTCTTGTTGTCGCGAACCTTTAACGGTGACGGTATTATCAACGATGGAAACTTCTAAGTTTTCGGGTTTAACACCGGCAATAGGCGCCTTAATCACAATCGATTCCGCGGTTTGGTAAGCATCAAGCGCTAATTGGCCTTCGATTTCGGCCATCCACTCTTCTTTATTTTCAGGATTATCATCGGCTTTTTCACCGAAAATTTTAGAAACAGTTGGACTTTCTTTCGCCATCTTGCCCTCCTTTCCTGCCACAGCGGGAAAAATTGAAATCCTAAGCACTAATTTCTAAACAAATCTTAAATCTCAATTTTCCAATTTTTTAAATATGTTTCTAATTTCTAATTTGTTTAGGATTTAGAATTCCGATATTCGGATATTGTTAACTGTGGATAACTATTTTTATTATAAAACATTCAGAGATTTTTGCAAGTCCCGCCTTAAAGCTTTAAGATAAAAATTGGGCAAATAAAATGTCAAATTTTAAAGAATTGTTTTATGATTTAATTTTTCCCAAAAAATGTATAGGCTGTGGAGCGGAAGGGAATTGGTTATGTCGGGATTGTTTTGAAAAAATTGTGATCGTGCGCCAGCCCTTTTGTCCCAATTGCCAAAAACTGACAAAATCTGGCCAATATTGTTCAAGATGCCGGGTTCGGCAGTCTTTGACCGGAGTAATAATCGCGGCTCATTATGAAAACCCGCTCAAGGAAGCGATCCACAAATTTAAATATGAGAAATTGACTGAGTTGTCAGATCCTTTTTTGGAGATTCTGATTACTCGACTTGAAGCGGGATTTCCGGTCGGAAAATTGGTTTTGGTGCCGGTGCCGTTAACCAAAAAAAGAGAATCGGAAAGAGGGTATAATCAAGCGGAAATTTTGGCAAATTTATTAGCCGAAGCTTTTGAAATTCCCACGATAAATAACTTATTGGTTAGGATTAAAGAAAAGCCGAGTCAGGTAAGCTTGAGAGGTGAAGAGCGGCGGAAAAATGTATTGGGGATTTTTGCGGTTCGGGGCGAGACGGCGAAAATTAAAAATAAAACAATTTTGTTGGTTGATGACGTGATGACTACTGGCGCGACCTTAAATGAATGTGCTCAGGTGCTTAAAAGCGCCGAGGCTAAAAATGTTTGGGGAGTAGTGATTGCTAAAGCCTGATATTTTATATTTGGATTTTGGTCATAAAAATGGTATAATTATGCTTGAAAAATAAGTTTTGAATCCCGCACCGAGAATGTATTATATTTATATATTAAAAAGTCTAATAAATGGTAAATTATATAAAGGATATACTAGAGATATTAATAAAAGAATTTTAGGTTATAACCAAGGTAGGGTTAAATCAATAAAATCTGGGTTTCGGTGGAAATTGATTTATTATGAAGGATTTATAAATAAAACCGACGCATTGCGAGAAGAAATATTTTTAAAATCAGATAAAGGAAAAGATAGACCTAAATATTTATTAAAAAATTCTACGGAGGAGTGCCAGAGCGGTTTAATGGGCCGGTCTTGAAAACCGGTGTATCCGCAAGGGTACCAGAGGTTCGAATCCTCTCTCCTCCGAATTTTTATTAAAAAAGCAGCTAAATAGCTGCTTTTTTGAGTCTTAGTTTTTACTCAATATTTTATTTTTCAGCCCAGTCTTTGAAAAAACTAATACCCTGTTTTAAAAATGGCCAAAAATCTTTCGGATTTTTAACAAATTTTTTCATACTATGCAAAATATAGGTTGGCCTTAAGTAAAATTGTAAATAAGCTTTTTTGCGGAATTTCGCGAGATCTTCAACTGATAACTGCGGAGTCGAAATGATATTTTTTCCTTGTTCATAATCCGCCCAGCTTTTAGCGGTGATCCAGCCTTTTTTAGCGGCTTCGTCGTGAAAGCGAGTCCCGGGATATGGAATAGCGGAATAAAATTGGACATAGTCTGGATTTATTTCCTTAACCAATTTCATGGTTTTTTTAATGGTTTGTTTGGTTTCGCCCGGCAAGCCAAAAATAATATAAGCGGCACTTTCAAGTTTGGCAGCCCTAGTCCATTTAAAAGCTTGCCTGATTTGCGCCAAAGTGATATTTTTGCCAACGCGGTTTAAAATCTTTTGAACACCTGATTCGACTCCATATGAGACAACCTGGCAGCCGGTTTCTTTCATCGCTTTTAACATTTTAGGATTAATTCTGTCCACGCGCGAATTTGCCATCCAGCGAAATTTCAGCTTCCTTTTTTTAATACCTTCACATAATCTAAAAACATAATTTCGGTCAAAAGTAAAAGAATCCGCCCAAAAAGTAATATCTTTAATTTTATAAACTTTGAGAATTTCTTCAACTTCATCTAAGACATTTTTAACGCTCCTCATCCTAATTTTTGAGCCATAATATAGGCTGGCGGTGCAAAAACTACAATTATTTGGACAGCCGCGGGAGGTAATGACTAAGGTATAGGGTCGGTTATAGACCGGCATTTTGTAGCGTCGATTTTTAATTAAGTCTCGAGCAGGAAAGGGTAAAAGATCTAAATTTTCGATAAAGGGCCGGTCCACATTGCTAATAAATGACGGGTTACTCTTAAAACTGAGCCCCTTAACCTTTTTCAAAGATTTTTTATCACGCAGGGAAAGCGCGAGCTCGAGCGAAGTCATTTCCGGTTCTCCTCTAATAATCGAATCCAGCGCAGTATCTTTTAGGGTTTTTAAAGGAAGGCTGGTGACATGAATGCCAATGGCGGTTAAGTGCGTCTTGGGCTGATTTTTTTTGACCTTGGCAATAAAAATTCGATCCCCATAATAGGTAACAGTGGCGAGATTTATAATAATTAAATTCGGTTGAAATTTTTTAATCGCTCTAATTGCTTTTTTCGAGTCCAAATCTTCGGCCATTGAGTCTAAAACTTTAACCTCAATCCCATTTTCGCGCAAAAGGCCGGCAATCGATGGCAGAGAAATCGGTACCATCAGATATTGAAAAGACGAAGCACGCTGTTCACATCGGCCTTCTCTAACATATTTTTCGTGATTTGGGCTAGGCGGATTGACAATCATAACCTTCACATTATCCCCACTTTCAAAGATCAAATCAATAAAATGATTTAGATATGATTAAATTTATCATCTTTCGCCAGAAAAATAAACCTTTTTACTAACCAAAAATTAGTGACCGCCGCAGCAAATGTGGCGAATATTTTAGCAAAAAGATACCATAAATGAAAAAACTGTACCAATGACGCCAGAATTAATAAATTAATTGCTAAACCAACGCTATGAGAAATAATATATTTTATAAACTGCTGAAAATATTTTTTTTCAGAATTAGCAAAAGTCCAAAATTTATTCAAGCTAAAACTAATCCAAACTATCACCACAATTGAAATAATCGCTGCCAGCAAATAATGAAGATGGACAAATTCAACTAAAATATAAAGAAAAATGAAATCCAATAAAGTCGCCAAACCCCCGACCATAATGTATTTTAAAAATTGTTTTGACATAATCATTTTTACCATTTATTCCTTTGCCGATAAGCACTTATTAAAATAGCCATAAAAAGAGCAAAAAGCACCACTATAAAATAATAAAATATAATTACAATTTGATTCAAAATCACCCCGATAAAAACAACAATCCAAATGGTGCCAGAACGATACGATTCGGAAAACAAGAAGGCGATTATTTTTAAAAATTTTGGAAGATTTTTTAGACTTTCCTTTTTAATATTTTCAACATCTTTATTAAATAAGAGCTGATATCTGGGTAGGGTTCTGCCAAACATTCTTTGCAAAAAAATTACCAAGGCTAAATAAAAAAAGATATGATCATTATGCACTTGCCGAAAGTTGGCCCAGGCAAGCGCGAAAAAAACCAAACTTTCTTTGATGCTGTCAAGAGAAGTATCAAGTAAGGCGCCAAAGTGGCTGATTTTTTTAAAGCCTCGGGCAAGCTGGCCGTCAACACAATCAAAAATATAAGAAATAATTAAAATACCCGCCCCCAAAATCCTTTCTGATAAATTCCCGTAAGCGATCAAGCCGATTCCGATTAGGCCGACCCCAAAACCTAAAAAATTAACAAAAGTTGGTGATAAATTGATGCTGGCAAAACCAGGAGTGATCACGCTGGCAATCGGACGATAAAAAACCCGTTCGAAAAATGGGTAAAAGGGCTTGTGCATAATTTTAGCATTAAATTTTGGTTTATGATTTTTTTTCATTTAAGCTTTTTGGCTTTTGACAAATTACCACAAATTCACGGGTTTTGGCAGTATTTTTAGAAAAATAAACATCTGATAATTTTATTTTGGCAGACTGATAAATTTTTTTCACATAAAGCCAAGAAAAAACCCTCAGATAGGTTCTGGTTGCCCAGATTTTGATGGTATGCGGTAAATTTGCATAAATAATTCTAATTAATCTTTTCGGGTTCCAGCGGGAATAAAGTAACAATTTTCGACCACGAACATATTGGCCTAAAATTTTTTGGACCTCAAAATCAGCGAGCATTTTTTTTAAATCTTCTAAATAAAATTCATAAAAATGAAAAGGGTAAAAAGGTTTAAAAGTGCCAGGGGAATAAACCGCTTTATTTGGAGTGGAAAGAATCAGTAAGCCCCCAGGTTTTAGAACTCGGTAAATTTCGTCGATGGCCTTAGAGTAATTTTTAACATGCTCAATGGTTTCAAACATAGATACTAAATCAAAATAATTATTAGGAAAATCAAGATTGGTTAAGTCGGCTCTTTTAAAAATTAAATTTTTCCGAAGATATTTAGATTGGCAATACTGGATTGATTCGGCGACTATGTCAATTCCATAAACTTTTTTAGCGCCAGACTTAGCTAAAATATTGGCGCCGTAACCTGCTCCGCAACCAGCGTCTAAGATAATTTTATTTTGAGCATATTTGGTGGCCAATTGATAACGAGAAATGGCTAAACCATAAATATCTTGCAAAAACTTTGCCTGGGGCATAATTGAGCCCTCGAGTCTGGGCATTAAATTGTCGGTGGGCATAATTGTCCTTTCTGCGGGATTTTTAACCCCAATTTATCAAAAAACTTGAACCTTTCTGAATAAGATTGAGCAAGTCTCGGAATGATTTAACTTTTTTTAATTGACGGGAGATAAATTTTTTGCGTAAATAAAAACCAACCATTGCTTTTTTTCGAGCCTTAGCTAAGTCTTTTTGAGACAACTCTGAAGTATTAATTATCGCTCGGTTTAGTTCGTACTGGTTCCAATCAGAAGCCTTGATCCACCCCCTTTTGACGGCTAACTTGCGAAACTCAGTGCCGGGGAATGGAATGGCACAATAAAATTGGACATAATCTGGATCGATTTTGCGAATAAATTTAATGGTTTGATTTATGGTTTTTTTTGTTTCACCGGGAAGACCAAAAATAACATGGGCTAAAGAATCTATATTCGCTTTTCGGGTTAGCTTAAAAGCTCTTTCAATCTGTTTTAAGGTGGTGCCCTTTTTGACATTATTTAATATTTTTTGAACGCCTGACTCAACTCCATATGCCACGCCCATACAACCAGCCTTTTTCATGGCTTTGAGCATTTCCAGATCAACCGTATTGACTCGGGCATTGCACATCCAGTTAAATTTTATTTTTTTATCAATAATTTGTTGGCAAAGTTCAAGGACAAATTTTTTATCAAAAGTAAAAGTATCAGCCCACATGGTAATATCTTTGATCTGGTCGTGATTGACAATTTGCTCAATTTCCTCAATCACTTTTTCGACTCGGCGGACTCTAAATTTATTCCCATAATATTGTTTGGCAGTACAAAAAGTACATTTATTGGGGCATCCACGAGCCGTAATTAGCAGTGTATAGGGTCGGTTGTAAACTGGCATAAAATAGCGGTCGTTTTTAAGGAGGTGGCGGGCGGCAAAAGGTAAAGAGTCTAAATCTTTAAAATGCGGCCTCGCCGGATTATTAATAATTTGCCCATCTTTTTTATAAGATAAACCGCGAATATTATCGAGTAATTTTTTATTTTTTAGGGCCGTGGCGAGTTTTAAAACCGTTATTTCCGGTTCGCCCCGTACCACTGAATCTAATCGGGTTTCTCGAAGCACTTTTTTAGGCAGGGTCGTGACATGGACGCCAATAGCGACCAGATGAGCATTGGGCAGTTTTTTCTTCAAGCGCATCACAAATTCTGCATCTGATTTATAAGTTAAGGTTGAAAAATTTATAATCACCAAATCAGGCTTAAATCTTGCCGAGGCCGAGATCGCACCGGAAAAATCAAAATCTTCGACCATAAAATCATAAATTTTAACTTCAAAATTATTCTGTAAAAGTAAACCGGCAGTCATAGGTAAAGAAATCGGCACCATCACATATTGAAATGAGGATAGGCGCTGCTCACACCTGCCTTCTCTAATTACTTTTGGGCCATTTAATGGGGGCGGATTGATAAGTAAAATTTTCAAGATCTTCTCCATAATATTTGCCAACGTTTTTTAAATAAAAACAATAAATTTGGGATGCCATCGCGCATACGACGGAGTTTGGAATTACCAATGCGATCTCGATAATTGATATGATACTCTCCGTATTTAATTTTAGGGTGTAATAAAGCTTCCATTTTGATTTCTTCAGAAAAAGACATTTTATTGGAAAAGGGGTGAATTTTTTTTAAAATTGAGCGTCGAAATACCCACATGCCGGTTTGGGAATCTTCGACCGGTTTTAGGGTTAGTGAATTCATCGTGAGGGTTAATATTAGATTACCTAAACGGTTTGGCCAAGGCATGGCGGATTTATATTTTAAGGGAAAACGATTTCCAGCTACAAAATCAAGATTATTTTTGAGCAAATAATCAATCATTCGCCCAATTTCTTGCAAAGGATATGTGCAGTCAGCATCACTGGTAATAATAATGTTGCCCTTGGCTGACTTGATGCCTTTTTGGCAAGCGGCGCCATAACCTTGTTTTTTTTCGCGAATTACGGTCGCGCCGAGTTTGCGGGCAATGGGGGCGGTTTTATCAAAGGAATTATTATCAACCACCATAATTTCATCAACCCATTTTGGGATGCTTTTGATAGTAAGGGGAATCGCTTTTTCCTCATTATAGCATGGAATCACCACAGAAATTTTATATTTTTTATACATTTTCTTTGCCCCCCTTTTTGGAGAGATAAAAAATAGTCCCTAATAAAATCAGCGTTACAATCGAAATAATCTTGGCAAAGTTGTGATTGGGAAGATTTTCGTATTTTAGTTTAACATTGTTATTGCCGGCGGGCAAATTGAGGGCCATCATACTATCTATATTATAAATTTTTAGAGGCTGACCATTTAAATAAGCTTTCCAGTGAGGTGAAATCGTATATGAAACAAGGACTGGGGTATTTTTTTCGGCCGTATAATTAAATTCTAAAATACCAGCCTCGGGATCTAAATTCTGGGAAGTAAATTCAATCTCCGAAATAATTTCAGAGGCAGGATTTAGACTGCCGGTCGTGATACCAGTGAGAAATTTTTGCTCTTTTTGATCGTGAGTTAAGTAGGCATGATAAAATAAATTTCCGCCAATAAACCAGACCTTGTGGCCCTCAACATTTTTATAGCCAATTAAATTATATAAACCGCTGTCTTCATTGGTTTGATTTTTCCAGCGCGCCAGGGTACTATCCAAATTTAAATATTGAGGAAAGCGCCATTCTTTAAGCGGTGTATATTTAGCTTTCCCCAAATCAGTACCGCCAAAATCTTTGAGTGAAGGAATTTCCAAGGTTTTAGGGAGGGTATCTGCCGGAATATTTTCAGCTAATTCTAATTGCATGGTGGTAGTAGTTTTTTCGAGTGAACTTTGGACACCCAAAAAAGTTGGTTCGCCCTCAAGTTTTGAATTTTCGATATTGAGCATATCAATCGTGACATTGCCACCGTTTTTCGCATAATCTTGAATTAATTTTTCCGCTTTCTGTTTGTTGTGGTATCCAAAACCATATAAAACTAAATTATCAAAATTGCTTAAAAATTCTAAATCATAATCATCAATATAATTTGAGCCAGCTAAATTTGAATGTGATTGAAAGGCAGCATAGTTATAACCATGCTTGCCAACGACGAGCGTTTTTTGATTTATGGGAATAAGACCATTTGACGGTTTGTCTTGGTAATATAAGGCGGTAACTGATTCGCCCGGAGCCTCAAAAACCGGTTGATAACCATTTTCTTTGAGCTTGGCCATAAAATTAGGTTTAAGCTCGGGATTGTTTTGAAAAAAGTTTTCAATATACGATGTCATCACAAAATAACGATCATTAAACAGCGCCATTTTGGAGAAGAAATAATCATAATAATCATTGTTAAAAGCGTCATTCATCCAAGCAATTTCTTTGTTTAAGCGGGTGATTGAAAAATAATGTCCTTCAGAGTAATACTTGTGATTAACGCTGGGAATTACCCAGTCAATTTTCCCAATGTTTTTAACGGTGAAAACTCGTCCCTGATTATCAATTTTCTCAAATGCTTGATTGAGTTTGGGGAAAATATTTTCAAATGGTTGTACCCAAATTCGATTAATAAAAGGATGTTGGTAGTGGAAATTTAAAATGCTAAGACCGGCAACCAAAGGGATAGCAAGAATCGAAATAGAAATTCTTAGCCAGGGTTTTAGTTTGGGAAATTCGAAAAAGGTAGTTCCCCAATAAAGCATCACCACGCAAATCCAGGTTAAAGCCGCATAAGGAAAGACCCAAGTTAATAATTTATAGATTGGCAAACTCCAAGGGGTAGTGAGATAAAAAGCAAATAGGACCGAAGCCAGAAGCGCCCAATCTTTCGGAGTGCGCCGGCGTAAAAATACAAATAAACCTGAAATTATGACCAAAGCGCCGCCGCTTAAAACGATTAATTCTAGAAATGACCCTGCCCCAATTTCAGAGTGGAAGGTAACGGTGGTAATGGCCGGATAAGTATAATTTGCAGGTTCAGCAAGGAAAGGGATCGCCCACCAGGCAATTAATCCACAAGCAGTCAGAAAAGCCATCCCCCATATTTCTAATTTTCTAAAAGTAATTTCGGAATCGAACAAGACGCGTGCTACCACATAAATAATTAAAAAAGCGAGTGAGTTGATGGCAGTAATTGGATGAGCCACAATCATGGAGGCGATAATTATGGTCAAAATCAGGAAATTTCGAAAGCGGAACTTCTGTTCTAAGATTAGATCTGTGTAATAGAAAGCTAGGGGCAGGAGGATAAAAGGGGTGACGCGAGTGACTGAAGTTCGGGCGAGGTAAAAAATTCCCGGTACAAAAGGATAAATTATACCACCGATAATCGCCGCCCTAATATTATTTTTTTTATATAGGAAGAAAAACATTGACAGACCGGCTGATAATAAAAGTAGCAAAGAAAAAATTCGGTTAGTATAATAAATATCTTTGACTAAGTGATAGATGATGGCGATCGGAATATAGTCTAAAAATGGGGTATGGTGTAAAGTTTCAATACCATTATACCAATAAGGATTAATGACCGGAAAACGATGATTAATTTTATAATATTCATAAACATATTTTGGAATAAACATATGAGCGGCTTCGTCGCCACCTCGCATCATTCCCTCGGCAAAGAAGTTGGGAGAAAAAAGATAAAAAATCACTCCCAAAACAAGCGCAACTGCCCCAATTAATACTATCCAGTGCCAAAAAGTTTTTTTAAACATTATATTTCTCCATCTATTTTTGTTCTTTAAGATTATAATCCTGATTAATTCCGTCAAGCCTTAAGGCTTCTTTTTTGAAGTTAATGGCATTATTTTTATTATTATTTTGTGCGGTTGGGTTTCCAAAATTCGCTTCGGCGCCGAAACTATCTAATTCAGGGATTTTTTCCTCATATACGATATCAGAAGATGGTTTTTGGCCAGTCACAAATTGAAGAAGATTGCTGCCAAGGGCGGAAATCTTTTGTTGGCCGGTACTAATGGTGCCTTGATAATCTTTTATGGACTTAACCGGATTAACTGGTGTGGTCCAAGCCTGAGGTTCTTTTAAGACTTCCAAATATCCCGCAAAGCGGAAGAAGAAAGTAATGATTCTGAACAAGGGCATGACAAGATTATAGTGATAGCTTTTTTTAATTTTTTTCCGAGTTTCTGAATCAGCCACCACATAACAATATAAAGAATTGAAACAATCCATCACAATATAAAAAATATACATTAACAAAATGGCTTTAATGATTAATGTGGTGGAATAACCGAAAAGGAAGAAAAGCGGCAGTAAAAACATCCAAATAATACGAGGGAAACCAAAGGTGTGGTCGATCATCAACTGCAAGCCTAACCAGAAATTACGCCAAAAACCCTTGGTTAAGTTGGCATACCAATCAAGGTGAGTACCAACCACTTCAATTTGGCCGCGATGCCAGCGCGCGCGTTGGGCATAAAATCGTTCGTAGGAAATAACTGGCTTTAAAAAGGCTTTGGCTTCTTCGGCAAAACCTAAGCGGACATTTTGCCGTTGCAGATCAAGGGTTAAATCCGTATCTTCGGAAACGGTTCGGCTACTATAAAGGTTAGTTTTCATTAAAACCTCGCGCCTAAAAGCGGAAAAAGCCCCGGAAAAAGTATACATTGAGCCGGTAATATCTTGAAATTGTCGTCCCAGCCTAAATGAGGTTAAGTATTCTAAAAATTGGCACTTGGCTAAAACTTTTTCTTTAAGGGTTAATTTTCTGGAGACATAATGGCCGTTTTCATCTAAAATATATTGACCTTGTGCATTCTTGCGGTAAATTAAATTCCAATCAATTTCAATATTGCCGGTGGCAGCGCCATATTTGGGATTTTCGACAAATTTTGCCACCATATTATAAATCGCGTCTGGCGCCAAAAAGGAACGACAATCGATATTGATAATAATTCCGCCCTGAGACAATTTAATGCCGGCGTTTAAAGCCCTGGCTTTGCCTTTTTCGTATCTGACAACCAACCTAAGTAAGCCGCCAAAACCATCTGCCTGATATGTTTTGCCATTTACTTTGATCTTGCCGTTAAGATGATGGTTGAGGTTTTTAAAAGTGACGGCTTGATGTAATTTATTATGGCCGTTTTTATTCAACCAAATCTCGCGCATATGGTCTTTGACAATTTCCGAGGTTTGGTCGGTCGAGCCATTATCAACCACAATAATTTCCATTTTTTCTTGGGGATAAGTTTGAATTTTAAGGTAATTGAGGCATTCGTTGATGTTGTCTTCTTCGTTATAAGTTGGAATAATAATTGAGACCTTTGGCAGAGTCGCGGGATCAATAGGACGAATGATTCGTTTTGCTCTTTTGGTAATAATGTGAATCATATAAATTAAAGCTAAAAATCCATCAAAAATGATCGGAATGATGATCCAGACTCCCCAAAAGATGGCCAAAATAAAGAGATTATTATTCATTCGTTTTGTCCTCAATTATATTGATGGTGTAATTTGCCCGATGGCCAGAAAGATTTTTATATCTGATGGTGATAATATCGTCTGGTTGAACCTTAAGCGGTTTTTCAAAAACATTTTGATTATTTATCAATTCGCTTTCTGAACTCGTTGAAAGAGAAGTGAATTTTTGCAGAATGCCATTTTTGTATAACTCAATCCGAATCGGCTGGTCGCCGTGGATAATTTGCAGATTGATTTTGGTAGTTGATCCGGCCATAAAGCCGAAATCAATGGCTTTCCAAGCGCGCAATCTTTCGATGACAAATTGATCTAATATAATAGGTGCTTTTTCACCTAAAATATCCCCTTGATTCTGGTTTGATGGCAGTGGCGTTGGAGTTTCAATTCCAGTTTCATCTTTATATATGATAGGTCTATTGACGCGGGCAACTGGGGCAAAGGCTTTTTGCCAATCTTTTGAGGCAATAAAGCTATAAACGCCGGCTAAAACAACCACGACAATGACTGCTATTTGAGTATACGCATGTCGAAGCTGTAAAGATCGGCCTGGCTGGGCGGTTTTATTGATGGGAACATCATTTTCAATACTATCACCAACAGATTTAACTGTGGTTTTGGTGATAATATACCAATAGAGAAGCAGTTCGCAGATAAAGAAGAAAATACGAGCCACGCCAGCATGAGCTAAGAAAATATAGTTTGATCCAAACCGGTAAGCGATGATGACGATAATCATCAAGCGAAGAATATTAATCACATAAGTGACGACGAGGGCAAAAACAGATCTAAGGATTTTTTGTTTCCAGTCAAAAAGTGGATAAAAGATAATTAAGGCAAAAGCAATTGATGATTCCAAAATTGCCGAACATTCAATGCCCAACTTGAGAATGTCGGATCCTCCCACTGGCCGGATTAGCTGGAATCGGCCTGAAGAAAGCAGTTCAGTTTGGAATTTAAAGAGGTTTTTGGAAATTAGTTCCACATGGAAACTTGCCATATTAACTAAGGTTTGGTCAAAGCCGAAATATTCAGCTAACAGCACGATCATGATCGTCAAGCCAAAAGCGGCGATAAGGTAATAGAAAAGCCACTGACGATGCTGTCTAAACAACAGCACTAAAGTCAGCCAGATGGGGAAGATGATGATTGTGGCTAACAATCGACTTTCCATTTATTTCCTTTTTTCTCGAGATGTAATCCCATCAATCGACCTTCGGGGTAAATTTTGATGGGTTTTGTCTGGGGCAAGCGGGGCAGAATTTTTAGGCGGAATCAGGGTATTTTTTGGATCAGATTTTTTCTCTTTTTTAAGTTTAATTACACCCATTTTTACTCCTAGAAAAACGGCTGAACCAACCAAGATTAGGAATAATATTTCAGTTAAAGTCGGGATTGAAGTGAAAGTCACCGATTTTTCATAATAGATGTTATAGGCATAACTCGTGCTATCCCACCAGCGTGTCCATATCGTATAAGTCGTGTTTGAGGGGAAATTAGTATTAACACAGGTCCAGTTGTCATTGGCGCTGCCGCTGGCGGCCGTATCAACATTGGTATTTTGATGGGTATAATTGCCTGAAGCCCAAGACGCAGAACCAGCGCAGCCATTGGTAATGTAGGTTTCGCCGGCGTCAGGTTGGCCGTCCGCGTCGCCATCTATAAAGATGACCGCATCAATATATTTATCGTTTAAAGCGGTGCTGGCATGATAATTGTTAACCGTGGTGGAGACAGAAATGGTTTCGCCCAGAGTCGGATAGCTTCCGGCGTCAGTGGATAAAGTCGTGGTGACGGTTTGCTTTTTAGCGATGACAACATTGGTGTAAGGAGGAAGATTAGTGTTGGTGCCGTCGGCTAAAGTGAGCGTTGTCGGGTGTGCGTGGCCGGGAATAGTGCCCGAGCCAGAGCCGCCGACATCACTGGCGCTGGTAGAAGAAGTAGCGTTTATGTCGATATGCGAGTGTTGGTTGGCGCCACCGGTGCTACCATATGAGCCGGTAGGGCTTAATAATTTCTGATAAAATGGTCCGCCTGAATCCGAGAGCCGCGTCCAGCCGGCAACAGAAAAACCAACTGAACTATCAGTATCGTCGAACATTGCAATCATCCCGTTGGGAATGGCGGTGTTGGCGGTGGCTTTGCCCAGGATAATGGTGATGTACGGCGGTTGAGTACCGGGCGCACTAGAAGTGCCCGAGGCGGTATGAGTGTGATTAGCTAAAGAAGAGCGGTTGGCGGTTGATCCTGATGCGGCAATGGTGCCGGCCACACCGGTTAAAGTTGCCGAAACTGAATGGCTGGTGCCTTGATGAGCATCGCTCCCCCCAACGCCACCAGCGCTGGAGTTGCCTCGAATATAACGAAAGCCACCAGTAAAATAACCGGAAACATCCGACCAATTGGCACCGGGCACCGCGGCGTCAAAAATGGCAATTGCACCCGAAGGAATTGCCGAGTTGCCATTGGGGATGCCAGTGTTTTTAATGACGCAGAGATTTCTATAGGTGGGCAAATTGCTGATATTGCTGACACTATCAACTGTCACCGGATGGGTATGAGTATCGCTGTTATGGGTACTGCCCGCCGCGGTCTTTCGGTCAGTAGCGGTGGCGGCGGTACTGCTTCCTGTTCCGCTGTGGGTATGGGTTAAGGCACCGCCGGCGTTTCTGGCATAGCTTGAATTGCCTCTGGGGAAAAGACCGCCATTGGTTGCATCATAAAATTCTTCACCATCAGCATCAGAAACAACTGACCAGCCAGTTGGTGGAGAGGTACAATCGTCATTCCAGAAAAGCAGCATGTGGTCTGAGGCATCAACCGCTTTGGCAGGCTTTACAAAAGTGAAAAGATTTAAAATATTGGCAAAAATTGTTATGACCAAAAACACGGCAATTATTTTAGTAATTCTGATGGCTCGAATTTTATTGGTAATATTTTTAGCCATATCTAAACCTCGCTCTTTCTGAGAAAGTCTTCAAAATCTTTTTCTCTAACACGATAAAACTTACCGATTTTAACGGCTTTTATTCTTTTATCTGAAATTAATTTTGCCACGTAGGAGCGGTGAACTTGTAGTAATTCGGCAATGTCTTCGATCGTGAAAATGGCGCCATCTAATTTGCCGCCAATTAACTTTTCTAAAGCATTTTGCCTAATACGATAAAACCGCCCAATTTTAAGGGCGGCTAATTTTTTATCGGCGATCAAAGAAGCCACATAGGTGCGGTGAACCTTGAGGATTTGGGCTGCTTCTCCAATTGTATAAATCCTTGATGGCATCTTGACCTTTTCTATTTTTACTGGCCAGAAATTGGCATGCAATAATTGCAAGATGACACTATCTTGCAAAGAAATATATAATCATTGATAAAATGATTTATAAAATCAAATAACTCGGTTATAATCTATAAAATGACTCTTTGCCCCAAATTATTGAACTATAATTTATAAACTAACTCTATCATGCAAAAAATGACATTAACTTGTCAAGTGGCAAAAAATAGAAAGTTATCCACAAGTAAAAATTTTAAAAAATCAACCCTTGCTAAATTGCTCATATTTGGTAAAATAAGTATTGTTTATAGGAATATTGTCAAGATTTTTGGCAATTTAAAGATACATTTTTGCGTTTTAAATTTTAATTTTTAAATTTTTTATGGAGAGGTCGCATAGTGGTCTAGTGCAGAGGTTTGCTAAACCTCCGGCGGTTTAAAAGCCGCCTCGCGAGTTCGAATCTCGCCCTCTCCGTTTATCCTGAGTGTAGTCGAAGGACCAAATGAATAATTATTGGTTTTTATATATACTTAGATGTAGTGATAACTCTTTATATACCGGAATAACTAATAATCTTCAAAAAAGAATTAAAAAACACAATCAAGGTTATGGTTCAAAATATTTGTTAGGTAAAAGGCCGGTAAAATTAATATATTCTGAAAAATACAAAGATCAATTTCTTGCAAGAAAGAGGGAAGTCCAAATTAAAAAATGGAGAAAGGAAAAGAAAGAATTACTGATTAAGGGTTTTCCTCGACATCACTCCCTCGACAAGGCTCGGGACAAGTCGGAATAAATTCCTCTCTATGCTCGGAATAAATTCCTCTCTATGCTCGGAATAAACAAATCACATTTATCCCGCATCGCTTGATGCGAAGCGGGACCCTCTCCGCCATCGCTTCGCAAAAACAACAATTATGAAAAAAAGAGATGTTGAGTTTTTATATGAAATCGGCACCTTAAGATTTATTCCCAGAACCTGGAGGCAATTTTTAAATCTTGATTTTGCTAATTTAGCCGAACACACCTTAAGAGTGACCTGGATCGCCCTGATTATTGCTAAAAATGAGAAAAAGGTAAATTTGGATAAAATTTTAAAAATCGCCTTGGTTCATGATATTTGTGAAAGCCGCACTGGCGATGTCCATTATTTATCTAGACAATACACCAAAAGAAATGAAAAATTAGCCATCACTGGTATGTTAAAAAATACCTCAATTGAATCGGAATTTTATCAACTTTGGATAGAATATGAAGAAAGAAAGTCGCTGGAAGCGAAAATTGTCAAAGACGCCGATAATATTGATGTGGATTTGGAGTTAAGGGAACAAAAATCGCGTGGCAATTTACTGCCGAAAAAATGGAAAATAATGAGGCAAAAAGGGGTGGGTGAAAAATTTTTCACCAAATCCGCTAAGAAATTATGGGATTCATTACATCGCGTTGATCCGGATGCCTGGCACATTAAAGCGCCTAACCGTTTTCGGGCCGGGGATTTAAAAACAGATTAAAGTTTAATTTTCAAGGCGAAAAACAATTAATAGCAATCAAATGAAAAAAAAGAAATCGCTTAAAAAACATCGTCCCGTGAAAATTTCCACGATTAAATTTTTAGCTCCGGAATTTATGTATTTTCGAAAAGGGATTTTATGGTATTTAATAATAGGAGTAATATTTGTCGCCACCTTGGCATTAGCGGTCTGGCAGCGGAATTGGTTTTTAACAGCAATTGTTGTTTTATCAGCCGTGGTATTTTTTCAGTATGCGCCAAAGCGACCGCGGAGCCTAAAATGCCGCTTAGGTTTGAAAAAAATTGAAATAAATGGTAAAATATTCCCAATTAGCAATTTTAAGTCTTTTTATCTGATTCCAGATCGGCCAAATAGCCATTTACATCTGGAAAAATTGAGATGGTTTTCTGGTTCTTTATGGTTAAACATTAAAAACAAGGATGCGAAAAGAATATATCGGCAAATCTCGCAAATTTTACCAGAATCATCGCCGAAAATTAATTTTTTAACAATTATCAACCGGTGGATAAAATTCTAAATATGTGCCTGTAGCTCGGTGGATAGAGCGCCCCGATAGCTCAGCGGATAGAGCGTGTGCTTGCGGAGCACAAGGCCGGCAGTTCAAATCTGCCTCGGGGTACCAATTAAATTTTGCGGAGCTGGAGGTCGCCCCGAAGTACATCGGGGTCAGGCATGCCATTTTGAGGGAGGGGAGATGAGTTCAGACCCAAATGTAGAAATTAAAATTAGAAAATTAATTGCTTTAATCATGCTGATTGTTTTAGCAATTGCCGCTTTAGCATTGGCGGCGGTGAGTGGTCATATGCCATCTTTGGATTGGTGGAACGTAAAATATTGACAGATTGGAAAATTCAAATATAATATCAAGGGGCAAGTGCCTCTTTTTGTACATTTACAACCTATTTTAAAACCGAGACTGTTGACCGAGACTGAATACCAGAGAGGAGACTTGCAGATGAATCTGTTGGTAACAGGTGGCGCCGGTTTTATTGGTACGAACTTTGTCCGCTACTGGTCACGTATTTGGCCTAAAGATTCCATAACCGTTTTAGACAAATTCACTTACGCTGGAAATTATAAAAATTTAAATGGTTTGCCCGGCGATCAGGTAAAAATAATTACAGGAGATATTTGTAATGCCAATATTGTTTCGCAATTAATGACCCAAGCAGATGTGGTTTTCCACTTTGCTGCCGAATCCCACGTGGATCGTTCTTTGGCAAAAAACGCCGCTTTAGTATTTGGTCAGACAAACTTTATGGGCACAATTCAACTCTTAACCTCAGCCTTGGAATGTTGGCAAATGATCAACCAACCCCGTGATTTTGTTTATGTTGGCACTGATGAGGAATACGGCTCGATTACCGCAGGTTGTTATTCGGAAAAGGATGTTTTGAACCCTTCCAGCCCCTACTCTGCCTCAAAAGCAGCTGGCAGTTTAATGGCTTTGGCATTTCACCAAACTTATGGTTTGCCGGTGATTGTGACTCGTTGCACCAATAATTTTGGACCATATCAGCTTGTAGAAAAGTTTATTCCTCGTTCCATTACTAATCTGCTTGAGGGCCAGAAAATTAAACTTTATGGCACAGGTGAAAATCGGCGCGACTGGATTTCTGTCTCAGAACATTGTATAGCGCTTGAACTGGTGCGAAGACTTGGTACACCTGGTGAAATCTACAATATTGGTGCCGGCAATGAATATGCGAATCTAGAAATTGCGCAAATGATTTGTGAAATAATAGGTTATAACCCTGAAGATTATATTGAGTTTGTCCCAGATCGGCCTGGCCACGATTTTCGCTATGCAGTTGATACCACTAAAATTAATAATCTTGGTTGGACATCCTTTCCTAATTTTAAAGAATCATTGGAAGAAACAATTAGTTGGTATCGAGCTAATCGTTTTTGGTGGCAGAATGCGAAGCGAGAAGCGGAAGAATTCTACTCACAACTCGGGAGGTGACCGGAAATGACGATCCGTGGTGTTGTTTTAGCTGGTGGAACAGCAACCAGGCTTGAGTCATTGACGGCTTTTCTCAACAAGCATGTTTTACCCGTAGGTAATTTGCCAATGATATATTACCCTTTGATAATGTTGTGGAAGGCTGGCATTAAAGAAGTTTGTCTGACTACTGGTTTAAATCATGCCGGACAAATTATGGACTCGGTTTTAGATGGTCATGTTTGCCGTCGCGGCTCGACTGAAATTCTTTTTGCTTTGGATGCGACCTATCGAGTTCAAACTCAGCCTGGCGGAATTGCACAAGCCGTTGCCCTGGCAGAGAACTTTGCCAACAATGGACCAGTTTTAGTGGCACTTGGAGACAACCTGTTTCAATTTACCATTGAACCTTTTGTCGAAGCTTGCCGACAGTCACCGGATATGGCAAGAATTTTGTTGGCTAAAGTTGAACATCCTGAACAATATGGCGTGGCGATTTTGTCAGAAGATAGCAAGAAAATTATGGAAATTATTGAAAAACCAACTCCAGAAAAAGGTTATGCCAAACCACCGTCAAACTGGGCGGTAACAGGGGTTTATTACTATCCTTTTGATGTTTTTGAAAAGATTCGTGGTTTGACACCCTCGGCGCGCGGAGAGATGGAAATTACTGATGTTAATAATCTCTTTATAAAGGAAGGAAGATTAGCTTACGGTTATTGCTGTGGTTGGTGGGCAGATGCCGGCGAAAGTACTGAGGCGCTGGTTCGTGATGGTGAACTGGTACTACGTACTGGCGCCAACAATCCATTTCCAGAAATGTAATATTAATTGTCAGGGCGTTGTTCCCAAATATCCTTTGGGTGCTACGCCTCTTTTTTATGCCTTTTTGGGTGGTCTGATTATTGCTTTTTAGGTTAAATAGCGATATAATATAATTCAGTAAGTTTTTAAATTAAACCAAAAATGACTTTAACTCGTCGGATCGCGATTAATACTATTATTCAAACGATAGGCAAAATTCTTTATTTTGCCTTTTCTTTGGTTATTGTGATGTTGATCACCCGTCATTTGGGCGTGGACGGATATGGCCAATATAATATGGTGATTTCTTATTTGGCTTTATTTGCGGTTTTGGCAGATTTAGCGCTTTATATGGTGATGGTAAGGGAAATTTCCCAACAACCAAAATTGCGTGAAAAAATTGTGAATAATGTTTTTGGCTTGAGAATATTTTCGGCGATTTTGGCGATGTTAATCGCGATTGGGGTCTCGTTTTTGTTGGGTTATCCAATGGCGGTCAAAATTGGCATCGCCATTTTTTCGGTGGGGATTTTCTTCATGCTTTTAAATCAAATGATGTTAGGCGTTTTTCAGGTTGATTTGCGTATGGATAAGGCAACCATCGCCGAAGTTTCTGGCCGTTTAGTGACTTTGTTGGCGGTGATTTGGTTGATCAAAAATAATTATGGTCTTATTCCTATTTTAATTGTTTCGTCGGGGGGTTTTGGGATAAACTTTATTTTAAATTATCTCTTTATTGGCCAGCATTTACACTTAGTGCCAAAATTCGAAACCCGGTTTTGGAAAAAAATCTTAATCAATGCTTGGCCTTTGGCAGTGGTGGGAATTTTAGGTACAATTTATTTTAAAATTGATACCGTAATTTTGTCATTAGTACCCTTAAAACACGTTTTAATTGAAAATGTTGGAAATTATAATAATTTAGAAGCGGTTGGTTTATATGGCGCCGCCTACCGGGTCTTAGACATTATCATTGTTTTTCCGGCACTTTTTGCCGGTTTGGTTTTTCCACAAATCTCTTTTAATATTAAAAAAGATTTTCAAAAAACACAGTTTATTTTTCAACGCGCTTTTGATTTTTTGTTAATGTCGGGAATATTTGTTTCCTTAATCTGTTTTATTTTGGCACCACAAATTATTGATATTATTGCTGGTCCGGAATTTGTCCGTTCGGTCTTGGCCTTACGGATTTTATCAGTGGCATTTTTCTCCCATTTTGTGGGTAATTTGTCTGGTTATACTTTGACCGCCGCTAAAAAACAAATTTATTGGATTTTACCGTTAGCAATTTTTTGCGTGGTAAATATAATCGCTAATATTATCTTTATCCCTTATTATTCATTTATTGCCGCGGCGACAATTACGGCCATTGGTGAATTAGCAATAAGTATCATTGCTTTTAGTTTGATTTGGAAACACGTCCGTTTGGCGCCGTCATTGCAAATTTTTGGACCGGCTTTGTTGGCAGGAGCTGTCACGGCCGGAGCAATTTTACTGGTCATCAAATATGATTTTATAATTTTGTGGTCACAAATTTATAGCTTTCAAATTTGGCAAAAAACCTTGGCGATCGGATTATTGATTGCGGTAGCCGGAGTGATTTATTTTATGATTTTATATATTTTGGGGGCGATTAAAAAAGAGGACTTAAGGGTCTTGAGATAATTATGAAAATTACTTTTTGCGTAAACACATTAAAATTGACTGGTGGGATAAAGGTAATTTTTGAGCATGCCAATCATTTACAAAAATTAGGTCATCAGGTGACCATTGTTTACCCTTATAATTTATCTGGAAAATGGTTTGCTAAAGACGGGGTAACGGCTGGCGCCAAATGGTTAAAATCAAATCTGCAAGCGATGCTTAGTTTCGAAAACCATCATTGGTTTCCAGTTAAAGCCAAAATCAAAAAAGTCCCCTCCCTTTCCGCCAAATACCTCCCCTCAGCAGATGTGGTGGTGGCCACCGCCGTAGAAACTGCTCCTTGGGTAGCGAAGCTGCCCTTGGAGTGTGGTGCCAAGTTCTATTTCATCCAAGGTTATGAAACCTGGGCAATGCCAGCTGCCAAAGTCCATGCTACCTACAAACTGCCCATGACTAAAATTGTGATTGCTTCTTGGTTAAAAAGACTGATTTTAAAGAAAACCGGTGAAAGA